>DATCFX010000240.1:0-1046 GCA_036509275.1 Pirellulales bacterium
CAAAGCCGCTGAGTTGCAGCGCCCTGGCCGAAAACCGCCAGTCGCCGGTACGTTCCAGGCGGCGCGACCAAAAATCAAGCGTCCAGGCCAGCGCGATCCACAGCCCGAAAAACATGGCCATCCGAATCCAAAAGAAGTCAGCGTTCAGATAGAGCCGCGCGTGCTCGAGCGCTTCATTCTGCCGCACGGCTTCCGGTTGGGCCCAGAGATAGAGCCAGCCGATGCCACAGGCAATGGGCACAACCATCAGGGCCAGCAGCGGCAGCGTGCGGGCCTGGGCTTCGAGAATCCGCCGCACCAGGAACCCCCAGGCACCGCCGGTGAGATGATAAATCATCGTGAGCACCAGCCCGCCCAATCCGATGCCCAAATAAAACAGGTACGCCGCCAGGTATGCCCGAAAAAATTGGGCGGGCCCGTCGGGAGCCAGCAGCGCCCCCAGGACGCAGACCAGCGTGGCGGCCAGGCCCACCACCAGCGCGCGGCGGCGCCACTGCACCAGGTCGATCGAAAAGGCGGCGGCGACCGTGCTCATCGGTTGCTCCTGGCGGCGACTTGCCGGTCCCACTCGCGGCGCATCTCGGGCGTCAGCCGCTCCGAGGGGAAATGCTGGCTGGCCTGCAACGCGCGGACGTAGGCCACGATGGCCCAACGATCGTGCGGCGAAATCTGCCCGGCGTACGAAGGCATCGAGCCGAAACCCTCGCTGACCACCGCGAACAGGTGTCCCACCGGCGCCTTGCGCAGCCGCTCGACGTGATACGACGGCGGCCGCGTGTAGCCGCGCTCCACGATCTTGCCATGGCCCGTGCCCAGCGGATCGTGGCAGACCACGCAGTAGATCATAAAGCGGTGGTAGCCGTGCTCGATGATCGCCTGGCTGATCGGAAAGGGGAACGTGTCGACCATGTCTTCGTCCTGGCCGATGAACAGGCCCACGCCGGCCACGTCGCGCGGGGTGGCCACGTCGCCCGCCGGGTGGCTGGTGCCCGGTGCGCCGGCAGTCGTGGCAACGGCGATCGACGGCGTGGGCACCACGCGCGTCC
>DATCFX010000241.1:0-10536 GCA_036509275.1 Pirellulales bacterium
ATCGCCTGCCGACGGAAGCCGAATGGGAATACGCCTGCCGAGCCGGCACGAGTTCGGAGTTCTGGTTCGGCGACGATTGGGGAAAGCTGGACGAGTTTGCTTGGATACCTCCCAACACGCCCGACCGGCGTCCCCACGCCGTGGGCCGCAAGCCGGCCAATCCCTTCGGGCTGTTCGACATGCACGGCAACGTCGACGAATGGTGCCAGGACTGGTACGACCCGGCGTATTATGCCCGCTCGCCGCTGGCCGATCCGCCCGGCCCGGACAGCGGCACCCAGCGCGTGATGCGCAGCAATCGCTATTTCGAAGGGGGCGCAAGCGTTCGTTCGGCCAATCGCTTTCAGCGCGAGCCGATCCAGATGCACTTCGCCTCCGGCTTTCGCGTCGTCCGCGAGCTCCCCGTCAAAGTGCCCGCCGCCGCTTTCGCCGGCGAGAAGTGAAGCAACGCGAGACGCCGCAGCGGAATTCGTGAGAATTCCGAACGAGCACCGAGCCGTCGGAAGTCTCACGACTTCCGCTACGACGCGCATTGCGCAGCGTGCCGCGATTCAGGGCTTCACTGCCGTGACCAGGTAGAGCACGATACCGAGGTAGCTGCTGATGAGGATGATAAAACTCATGCGATCGAGCCACTGGGCCGTGCGGAGCCGATTCTGGTTCAAAAGCTTGTAGGAAAGCGTCGATTCGAGCAGCGCCAGAAAAATGAACACGAAACTGACAATGTGCAGCCGGTCGGCCAGCGATAGCAGGTTCGAGTCCGGCAGCGCCCCGCTGATCACGTACTCGCTGGCCACTGCGGCGAACATGGCCCCCACTCCCAGTCCGAAGCGCGAGTCCAACTCGCTGGGCTGCGTCAGCAGACTGATCAGCGCGATGATCGCCGCGATGAACAGCCCAGTGAACAGCTTCAAAAAGTAGCCATAACCGATTCGCTGCATGTGTACGGTATAGACATACCGGCTCCACGATGATTCGTGCCCCGTGGGCAGTGAGATGTCGCCATAGTTTGTATTCGAGAGGTGCGTGACGACCTCGGCCCCGCCGTTGACCAGGTCCCAGCCGGCGACGCGGGCATCGGGATTCAGGTTGCAGTTCTCGATATCCGGCACGTACCGCAGCTTGTACTCCTCTCGGTCGCTGTCTTCCACCTCGATCGTGATGTCGTGATTATCGAGCGGAAAATCATGCACGTTCCACTGTTTCTGGATCGTGGCCATGCAGCGGCAAACGGCATAGTGATCGTCGCCGATCTTGGCCTGGTAGGTATCTTCCTTGGCGTCGATCTGGCCGTTGGTCAGGTCGAACGTCTCCAACGGCTTGAGATCGTCGTCTTTCCAGCGAAACCAGATATGGAAGTCGAGCGAGACCTTCTGGTCTTTCAGGCTCATGCCGATGATCTGGTTCAGGTACGTGCCGACGTACACGATCTTCTGCGTCTCGCGCGAAGCCGCCTGCTTTGGCGGGTCGGCCGCTCGGGCAATGCCCGCGGGGAGCAGGGCGGCGAAGACGGCAATCACGATCCATCGCGGCGTCAAGCGGTTGATATGCAAGCAGCACTTCCGTGTTCGATGGCAGCAAGCGGGGCCCTTCGCCCCGGGGAGGGCGAAACTCCGGGCCATTGTAGTGGCCGCGCCAAAAAAATGAACCCGAGTACGGCCGCGGAAAGCCGGCCTACGGTACCGCTTGCATGGCGAGCGGGAGGCGCAAGCCTCCCGGTGCCCTGACGAGCACCCGACAACGACGGTCCGGCCGAAACTTTGGACGCGTTGACGGTCGCGCCGAATTACCGGCAAGCTCGCGCTTGCCGCTCGCCAAAACACCGGCTCGCCCGCGGCTACGATCAGCGGATCTTGCTCATGTAGCGCAGAAACTCGGTGTCGAGCTGGCCCAAGTTTTCGCCAAAAGCCTGCTGAAACTCGCGAAGGCGCGTTTCCGCACTGTATTGGGCCAGCGGCGGCTTCTGACCCAGGATCTTCAGATACTCGATGTACTGCTTGGGCCGCTGGCGGATCAGAAAATAGTTCAGCGCCCAGGCTTCGGCATAGGCTTCCAGGGCAGTGCGCGGGTCGCGCATGCGATCGTCGTCCACCAGCAGCGTCTTGAGCGATTCGGGCTGGCGGCGCGGCAGGTGCTGGCGAAAGGTCTGCAACCGCCCGCGGTTGACGCTGCCGATCGTGCGCCAGCCGGTCGAGCTTTGCAGATCGGGCGTCTCGAAGTAAATGGCCATGCCCTCCAACAGCCAGAGCGGAATGTCGGCGAAGCGCTGTTGCAGGCCACAGTTGAACGCCACCTGGTGTGTCGCCTCGTGGACGATCGTGGCCACCATCCGCGCGGCGTCGGGACGCGCCAGCATCTCGTTGATCTGCGCGGCCGTCGTCCGCCGGTCGCCCGGCCGACGCAGTTGCTGCACGCCGGTCAGGTCGTACATCGTCATGCGGTTACTCTGCAGGCTGTAGTAGCCGATGATCGAATCCGACGCGCCGCCCAGCTCCTGTTGCGCATAGCGGGCATACGAGGCTTTGTCGGCAAACACCACGGCCACCAGCGGGAAGGCGGGCTTCTTGATGTCGAAGCCCTTGCGCGACCAGTAATTGGTAAATGCCCGCTGCAGTTGCTCGAACAGCGTGCCGCACCACTGGGCGTAGGCCTTCGAGGCGTTGTGGACGATCACGTAGTTCTGCGTGTAATGGACCTCAAATCCCGCGGGCAATTGGTCGAGCAGTTGCTTCGCCAGTTCGGTTGGCGCGAGCGGCACAAACGGCTGTGCATCGGCCTGCAGCCGGACGATTTCTTCCGGCTGGATCGACCACAACACGCCGTCGGCCGCCTCGAGCAGCAGGCCGCCGTTGTCGGCCTTGGCCAGCACCTGGCCTGCAACCGAATGCTCGGTTCCGTCGCGCTTGAAATCGACGCGATCCAGCCCAACCGCCATGCCCGATGGCAGCAGGCAGGCGATCAGCAGTAGCAAGACACGATTTAGCATGGGCCGTACGCTTCTTCAGCCAGGATTGGTCGCGGCCGGCACGACCGAGCGCCGCCGCAGCAACTCGCAGGCCCGGGCGAGCCACTCGTCATTGGGCAGGCAATAAGGCCGGAATTTTTCGAGCAGTCCCTGCTCCTCGCTGTGCAGAAACGCGCGGTACACGCCCAGCTTGCTGGCGGCCGGCGAATCGATCAGGCTGCTGGAGTCGGCCACGCTCATCTGGAACAGAATGCGGGTCTCGAACTCGCGCAGCGCCTGCCGCTCGAACACGCGATAAAAATTATTGAGCGTATCGCACCAGGTGAGCACGTGGATGCCCAGCGGCGGCCCCTCGCGCAGCAGAGCCACGAGCTGCTTGGCCGGGTTGGCCTTTTCCTCGCGCGAGAAGCTGAAGTCGTCCTCCGCCTTGCGCAGGTCGCGGAAGCGCGGCAGGTCGTAGATCAGCACGAAGATGGCCGGTGCGTCGGTCTCGCCAGAAGTCTGACGACGTTCGCTTTCGGCCGCCAGCTCGGACATCATCGTGCCCACCTGGCGCGCGGCGACCACTTCGACCGGATGCGGCAGCTTGCTGGCGATGCGGCCCAAGACGCCGGCTTGCGAAGCATCTGGCGGACTGCCGTCGAGCACGTAAAAGCGGGCGCCGCCGGGTGAGTCGCCGCCGGCCGGCGGATACTGGGCCGCCAGGCTGAACATGGTCGACACCAGCAAGGCCAGCGCGGCTTCGGCTTGCTGGCCCAGCATCAGCATGTTGGCCCCGCTTTGCCGGCGAAAGATGGCCGCCGTGGGATCCTTGATGGCGATCGCCTCGCCCAGCCAAGCCGGCGTGGCCAACAGGCCGGCAGGCCAGGCCGGGGCGGAAATCAATTGCTCGAGTTGCGTGTTCTTGCCGATCTCGGCCGGCACGTTCCCCTCGAAGATAATCTGCGGCGGCGTGGGCAAGTTCCGCTCGACGGCCAACTCCTGGAGGCGGCGCAGATAATCGTCGTGCTTGACGTCGGTGAGCCAAACCACCTGGAATAGGTTATTGCCCTCCGGCCGACCGTTGGCATCGTTATAAATCGCCTCGCCCGGCCGGGTCAAAAGCCGCGCTGCCGGGTTCTCTTCGCTGAGAATTAGATTGGCGTCGGCTTCACTGCACTGCAGCGCCACGCGGACGGCCATCTGCCCCAGCGTCGTGCGCGCCAGGCCATACGCGCCGCCCAGGGTCTGGCTGCCCAGGTTGACGTGAATGCCGAACGCACGGCCTTGCCGCACCAGGCGATCGAGCAGCAGCGAAACGTCCTGGGCGATCTTGTCGTCTTCGACGAAAAACTCCTGGAACTCGTCGACGATCAGCAGGATGCGCGGCATGCGCGTGTGCGGGTCGGCCTGGCGAAAGCTGTTGAGATCCTGCACGTTTAAATCGCGGAACATGTCGCCGCGAATTTTCAGCTCCGCGTCCAGCCGCTGCAACACGCTCAGCCCGAACTCGCGCTCGCTTTCGATAGCGATCACCCGGGCGTGCGGCAGTCGGTGCTGCGCATAGGTCTTGAACTCGACGCCCTTCTTGAAGTCGATCAGGTACATTTCGACCTGGTCGGGGCTATACATCAAGGCGGAGTTAGTAATCAGCGCGTGCAGCAGCGTGCTCTTGCCGGAGCCGGTCTTGCCGGCGATGAGCACGTGCTGGGCCGTGCCACGTCCCAGTTTCATGCTCTGCCGCTTGGTTGCTCCGGCGCGGCCCAGCGGCACGTCGATGCCGGTGCCGCTGTCGCTGGTCCACCAGGCATCATCGGCCGGGGCGATGAATTCGAACGGCACTTCCACGCGGTTCGAGTCCTTGGCCGCTTCGCCGGTCAGATGCACGATACGGCTGAAACGGTCCGGCGGCGGCGGCGAGTCCATCACCAGCGGAAACTTTTCCACCGCCTCTTCCTTCCACACAAACTGCGTTTCCTTCCACACCAGCTTGATGGCGTGCTGCTCCAGATCGGCCAGGCGAAAGCCGCCCGGCAGCGTCAGCTTGGTATCGATGCTGACCAGCACATACACGCCGCAGCGGGCACCCGAGCTGGCGACGCTCAGCAAATAGCGCATGGCCGCTTCGGTGAAGTTGAAGGGAAAGTTCGCCACGACCAGCACGCGGAACGGCTCGGCCACTTCGCCGGCGTGCTGGTTGTAGTCCTCGATCGTCTCGAACTCGTTGCGCAGGTACTTCTGAATCACGGTCGACATGTGCTGCGTCAGATCGGCCAGCCGCTGTTCGATGTGCTGCGGCTCGGTCCAAATTTTGTGCGACACCAGCAGCTCGTCGTAGTCGGCCAGGTGCATGAAGCCGGCGAAGTTCTGCCCCAGGCCCACGGGGTCGATGATCGTAAATCGCATTTTGCCCGGTGGCACGGCAGCCATGAAGCGGAGCATCACGGCTTGCAGCGTTTCCACGCCGGCCTTGCGGCCCGCCCCGACCACTTTGAGCACCAGCGAGGCCCGATCGGGAAAGGACAAGAGCGCGGGCAACTCGAGCGTGTGCGGGCCTTGGATGGCCAGCCGCGGATCGCCCGCCATCGCGCCGGGGATCTGCTTGAGATCCACGTTGAAATGCCCGACGGGAATCACCGGCGAGACGCTGGGCGCCGGCAGCCAGCCGTTGAGGTCGGCCGCGTGCCAATCGGGAAACTGCTGGCGGAGTTGGCCGTTGAGTTCGGCGGCGGCCGCGAACATTTCGTCCAGGTGCTGCCGCCACTCGTCGGCCAACTGCTGCCAGTGGCGCTGGTGCTCCTGGCGGGCTTCGTCGGCCTCGCGGACGTGGGCCGCTTCGACCTCGGCCAACTGCGCGGCCTGTTCGGTTTTGAGCTGACCGATCCGCTGCCGCCGCTCGACGTCGCGCGCGGCCACGGCCTGGTCGAACTGCGCGCGCATTTCCGCCAGCTTGGGCGGATATTGCTGCTCGACTTCGCTCGTATGCCGGTTGCGGACGGCGCCGGCTTCATCTTTGATCCGCTGATATTCGCTAGTTGCGCGGGCCAGGTCGCCGTCGTATTTCTGCTTGTTCTCAGTCTGTTCGCGCTGCATTTTCGCTAGCGCCTGCGCCTTCCACCGCTCGCGGGCTAGCTCCGTGTCCACCAGGTCCTGGCAGAGCGGATCGAAAAGCTGCTTGACCTCCGCCCGCGCTCGCAAATAGATCCAGACACTGGCCACCGAGCCCAGCACCACCGCGCCGCTGGCGCTAATCACCAGCCAGGACGTATGCCAGCCGGTCAAAAATCCGCAAGGCGCGGCCAGCAGCAGCCAGGCTCCCAGAAACAGCCACAGGAACCCGCCATTGCGGCAGAATCGCGGCAGCCGGGCCGACTTGAGCCCCAGCAGCCGGTTTTCGGCCTGCGAGAGCTTGTCGACAAACACGCGCAGCGGTTCTTCATCGGCCTCCGGCGGAGTGCCTTCGGCGTCGATCTCCGGCTCGCGCAGCAGGCGGCAGTCGGCCAGGTACTGCCGGGCGTCGGCGGCGATCAACTCCAACCGCTGTGCGCGCAGGTTCACCTGCGCGTCGGTTTCGAGAAACTCGCGTTTGGGCTTGTGCCGCGTCGCTTCGAAAACCGTGGTGGTTTCCCAGCGGGCTTCTTGAAAGGTCTTCTTGCCCTTGGCCTTGTCGCGGCGATAACGCTCGGCGATGCGGGCCTGCTTGTTTTTGTATTCCTGTTCCAGCGGGCCGTGCGTGCCGTCGAACGCGGCCTGCATCTGGGTACGCCGGGCTTCGAATTCCTGCATGGCCCGCCGCGCAGCCTCGGCCGAGCGGGCCGCTACTTGCTGCTGCCCTGCCTCGTAGCGGGCTTCGACCTCGGCCAGCGCCGCCTTGAGCTGCGCATCGGCCGCCGCCGCCGCCTCGTTGCGCGCGGCAACGGCCCGGGCCAACCCGGTGAGGATGCCTTGTTGACGGCGGATCGATTCGGGCTGATTCATCGAGCAAGGTCGGTCGTAGGGTGCAGCACGTCGTGGCTGGTTCCGGCACTTGGCCGGCGGTGGTTCATGAGCATTCTTCGCTCGCGCGGGCAAAAATTTGCGATAGCCGGTTCACGGCCTTGAGCGTGGTCGAGACTTGCGGCTCCAAGGGCACGATGTACTGCTCATCGAATTGCCGCCGCACGGAGTCGTTCCAAACGTCTTGCGTTTCGTCCCAGCGAAAGCGCAGCGACTTCATCGCATGTTGCAACGAACTAGCCACGATACTCAAATCGCCGCGTCTCATGGTCGTCTTCCCCTGGGGGTCTGTGGCTTACGGCTGACGAGGCTGGCGATCGGCGGCCGCCTCGGTGGGAGTATCATCCGCCGCGCTTTTCGCGGCCTGGCTATTCGCGGCTGGGCTACTGGTGACCGTGCTGCTGGCGCTCGCCGGCCCGGCGCCGCCGGGCAGCATGTCGGCGTAAGCCTCGAGGATGGCGATTTTGCGGTCTAGCATGGCCAGGGCTTGCGGCACGCCGGCATCGAGCAGGTTGCTCAGACTCTGCGCCGGCCCGCGATACTCCGAGACTTCCTGCTCCACGACCCGGCTCCACTGTTTGACTTTTTCCAGCTTCTCCTGCGCCTCGGTCAGCCGGCGTTTGGCCTTTTCGAGGGCTTTTTTCTGGTCGCTGCACGAAGGCACGCCTTCGGAGGCGGTCGACATCAGGCAGCGGTTCAGGTCGGCCCGGCATTCGCCCACCACGTCTTCGCGGCGGCGAATCTCGACCTGCCAGTATTTGAGCTGATCGTGCGTCAACCAGTCGACCATCCGCCGGATCTCGACCTCGACGGCCCCCAGTGCCTGGGCCGAATCCTCGCGGAAACTCACCATCGCCGCACGAAACTCGTGCAACATGTGGATCGAACGCACATTGGCTGAGCTCATGGCGCATGCTCGAATTGGGACGGGCCGCGGGCTACCCGGCGCGTTTTGCCGCTCACGTGCGGCGCAACCGCCTACGGCCCCTGGTGTTTGGGCGTTTAGCGCTGGTGCAGATATTCTTCGATCCGCTCGGCCTTGCGCAGCAGAAACGGCACGTGCTGGCTGGCCGCTTCGCTGAAGCGGTTCATCACCTGCAGCGTCTGCTCGAACTCGGTGGCGAATTTTTCGTGTTCCTGGTCGCGCCAGGATTGCCCGAGGTTCATCATCTGGCTGCGAAGCAAGGCCATTTGGCTTTGCAACTCGCTGGCGAAGTGCTTGAGATTGTTTGCAAACCGCTTGAGTTCCGCGGGATCGACAACGGCCTGTGCCATGGGCGACTGCTTCCTACCGGTCGAAAGATGGGATGGGTTGCCGTTGGTGCGCGGCACGGCTGCCGCGGCTGGATCACAACGGCGCAAGTCGGCCGGTCTTCTTAGTTTAACCGTACCTGTTTGGGCTGTAAATCAACTTGGCGCCCGATCGCACTCGCGGGCCGCGCGAACACCCTGCATAAGGCCATCTGTAACAGCATGTTACGCAAGCAATCGCTGGCCTGCTGGTGCCAGCGGGGCAACAAAATCTTCGGGAATTTGCTGCGGACGGGCATTTATTATTACGACAATTATAGACATAGTGATGATTACTTGCTCGGACGCCTCGAAGTGGGGCGCAGGGCCGGCAATCGAATCGCGTTTACGAAGGAGTCGCAAATCATGACTCGTACCTGGATTCTTGGTCTGTCGCTGCTGGCCTTGATCGGGGCCGGACTGGTGTTTGCCCGCAGCGGCGCGGCGCCCGAGGCCGATCCGGCAGCGCAACGGCTCGAACTGCTGAACGTCTCGTACGACCCCACCCGGGAGCTTTGGCGGGCGATCAATGCCCGCTTTACGGCCAAGTACGAGCGCGAGACCGGGCATCCGCTCACAATCAAGCAATCGCACGCCGGTTCCGGCAGCCAGGCGCGGGCCGTGATCGACGGCATTGACGCCGACGTCGTGACGCTGGCCCTGTGGAGCGACATGCATGCCATCGAACTGGCGGGGCTGATCTCGCCCGGCTGGGAAGACCGACTGCCCAATCGCAGCCTGCCTTATGTGTCCACGATTGTGTTCGTGGTCCGCAAAGGAAATCCGAAGCAGATCAAGGACTGGTCCGACCTGGTGCGGCCGGGCGTCGAGATCATCACTCCCAGCCCGAAGACCTCGGGCAATGGCAAGCTGGCGTTTCTCGCTGCCTGGGGTTCGGTGATTGCGCGCGGCGGCTCGCAAGACGAGGCGCTGCGGCTGGTCACGCAGATCTACAAGCAAACGCCGGTGCTCGATTCCGCCGCCCGGGCTGCCACCACTACGTTTGCCCAAAAGCGGATCGGCGACGTGCATCTCACCTGGGAAAACGAAGCTCATTTGGAAGTGCAGGAATCGGGCGGCGAGTTGGAGATCGTCGTGCCGCCGGTCAGCATCCTGGCCGAGCCGCCGGTGGCCGTCGTCGACGTCAACGCCGAGCACAAGGGCACTTCGGCCGCCGCCCGGCAGTATCTCGAATATCTGTACACCGACGAAGGGCAGGAAATCATCGCTCAGCACTATTACCGGCCGATCAATGCCGTGGTGCTGGCCCGGCACGCCTTTCCGCGGCTCGAACTGTTCACGATCGAGAAAGTGGCCACGAACTGGCAAGAAGCCACCGAGCGGTTCTTCGGTGAAGGTGGCGTGTTCGATCAGATTTATTCAAAGTAGCACTTGTAGCAGTCAGCTGGTACGTAGGGTGGGCACTGGCCACCATCCACAGTCGTCCCGGGCAGCCTGAGACTTCGAGGGAGCGATGAAACGCCGAGTGTTGCCAGGCTTCGGCCTCAGCTTGAGTTTTACGGTGCTGTACCTGGCCGCCCTGGTCGTCGTGCCGCTGGGGGCATGCGTGGCCAAGGCGGCCAGCTTGCCGGTCGATCGGTTGTGGGCCGCCGTCTGGACCGAGAGGGCCAGGGCTGCATACGCCTTTACCTTCAGTTCCTCGCTGATTTCGGCCGCGATCAGTCTCGTGCTGGGCCTGTGGGTGGCCTGGGTGTTGGTGCGCTACGAGTTTCCGCTCAAGCGGTTGGTGGATTCGCTTGTCGATCTGCCGTTTGCCCTGCCGACAGCCGTGGCCGGGCTGGTGTATTCGAGTTTGTATGTCAAAGACGGCTGGCTGGGGCAATTCCTGGTGCCGCTGGGCATTGAGGGGGCGTATTCACGCCTGGCGGTTGTGCTCGTGCTGACGTTCATCGGACTGCCTTTCGTAGTCCGCACGGTTCAGCCGGTGCTCCAAACGCTGGAGGCCGACGTGGAAGAAGCGGCGCATCTGCTGGGTGCCAGCCGCTGGCAGACGTTTGTCCGCGTGATCTTGCCGATGCTCATGCCGGCAATCCTCACCGGCTTTGCACTGGCGCTGGCCCGAGCATTGGGCGAATACGGCTCGGTGGTGTTTGTCTCGGGCAATATGCCGTTTCGCACGGAAATTGCCCCGGTGCTGATCGTGGCCCGGCTCGAGGCGTTCGCCTATGGCGAAGCCACGGCGATTGCCGTGGTGCTGCTGCTGATGTCGTTTGGCGTGCTGATCGTGATCAATGCGCTGGAGCGCTGGAGCAAACGCTATGAAGGCTGATGCCAGGCCGCCGGTC
>DATCFX010000242.1:0-2506 GCA_036509275.1 Pirellulales bacterium
AACCGCGCGTGGGGCCTGGCGCTGCGCAAACGCTTCTGCCGCTCGTTCGATTTCGAACTGCAAGCCAGCGCCGGCGACAACGGCGTGGTGCTCTCGCTGGGCCCGCAGCACAGCTTCGCCATCGAGGCCCTGTTCAAAGTCCTGTCCGCGCAAAACGGCGAAGACCTGCTGAAGCAGGCGGTGCTGGCCTCGCCCATCTTTCAAACGCGCTGGCGTTGGAACCTGACGCGCTCGCTGGCCGTGCTCCGCTTCCGCGGCGGCAAGAAGGTGCCGCCGCAGTTGCAGCGGTTCCGCTCCGACGATCTGCTGGCCGCCGTGTTTCCCGCTTCGGCCGGCTGCCTGGAGAACCACTCGGGCGACGTCGAGATTCCCGATCATCCGCTCGTCAACCAAACCATGTACGACTGTCTGCACGAGGCGATGGACCTCGAGCGGTGGCTCAAGCTGCTGGCAGGCATTCATGCCGGACAGGTCGAACTCGTGGGCCTCGACACGCGCGAACCGTCGCCTTTCAGCCACGAACTGCTGAATGCGAATCCCTACGCGTTTCTCGACGACGCGCCGCTGGAAGAACGGCGCACGCGGGCCGTGGCCACGCGGCGGTCGTTGTCGGTCGAGGCGTTTCGCGATCTCGGGCGGCTCGATCCTGAAGCCATTGCCCAGGTCAGCCGCGAGGCCTGGCCCGTGGTACGCGATGCCGACGAACTGCTGGACGTGCTGAACTCGATGTGCCTTGTGACGGCCGAAGAAGGTGCGGCCTGGCGGCCCAGTTTCGAGGCCCTGCTCGCAGCCGGGCGTGCCGCGTACGTGCTGCGGCCCGGTAGGCAACCGGCGTGGACTTCAGCAGAGCGCTGGCCGCTGGTGCGGGCCGTGGCCAAGGACGCGGGCATCGAGCCGGCTATGACGCTGCCGGCCGAACTGGCTCGCGAGTGGTCGGCCGGCGAAGCGATGGTGGTCCTCTTGCGCGGCCGCGTGCAATGCACCGGCCCGACGACGGCCGAGCGGCTGGCGAACCACTTGGGTCTGGACGAGAGTATGGTTTCGGCGGCGCTCGAGGCCTTGGAAGCGGAAGGCACCGTGCTGCGCGGTTCATTCATCGCGGGGCCAGGGGTCGGCGGCAGTGCAAAGGATGGCGGAATCAAGCCGCAAACGCAGTGGTGCGATCGCCGGCTGTTGGCGCGGATTCACCGCCGCACGCTGGATGGCCTGCGGCGGCAGATTCAACCGGTCGAGCCGGTCGATTACATTCGCTACCTGCTCGAACATCAGCATCTGACCTCGTCGTCGCGGCAGCGGGGGCGCGGCGGCGTGCGCAGCGTGCTCGCGCAGTTGGAAGGTTTCGAAGTCGGCGCAGCGTTGTGGGAGCGTCGGCTGCTGGCCGGCCGCATCGAGGGTTACGAGCCACGCCTGCTGGATGAGTTGGCGATGACCGGCGAACTGGTCTGGGGCCGCCTGCGGCCGCCGCGCAAGGACGAGTCCGAAGGCCCGTCGTCGGCGCCGCTGACGCGCGCGGTGCCGATCACCTTGGCGCTGCGGCAACATTTGAGCTGGCTGCTGCCGCCGGCGCGATCGACGAACGAGGCGTACGCCCGGAGCAATGCGCGGCTCGTGCTCGAAACGTTGCAAGGCCGCGGCGCGCTGTTTGTCCACGAGTTGCAAGCGACGAGCGGCTTGCTGCCCACGCATCTGGAAGAAGCACTGCACGAGCTGGCCGCGTTGGGATTGGTGACGGCCGACGCGTTTGTGGGCGTGCGGGCCTTGGTCGCGGCGGCCCGCTCGCGCGGCCGCGGCCGGCGGCGCGGCGCGCGCCGGCCGGCGGCGGCCAGCTCGGGACGCTGGTCGTTGTTTCCCGGCTTCGTGCCAGCCTGTGCGGACGACGAGCGGCTGGCGCACTGGGCGCGGTTGCTGCTGGATCGCTGGGGCGTGCTGTTTCGCGACGTGCTGGTGCGGGAGACGGCGGCTCCCGCGTGGGGGCAGTTGGTGCCGGTCTTGCGGCGGATGGAGGCGAAGGGCGAGATCCGCGGCGGCCGGTTCGTGGCGGGCGTGGCCGGCGAGCAATACGCCTTGCCCGGGGCCGTCGAGCAGTTGCGGCGCATGAAGGATCTGCCGGCGTCGGGCGAAACGATTGTGCTGGCCGCCGCCGATCCGGCCCACCTGGCCGGCATTATCACCGACGAACCGCGGGTGCCGATCACGCATACCAACACCGTGGCGATTCGCGATGGCCGGCTGCTGGCGGCCTGGCAGGCCGGTGAGGCGCGATTTTTTGCCGACCTGCCGGCTACCGAGGCGCGCGAAATCCAGTCGCGGTTGCGGCGAATCGAACCATCGCGGCCGCAGCCGGCCCAGCCCCCGCTGCGAAAACCCGCTGCACAATCCGTGCTGTTCGATTGACCGGCATATCCGGATCCGGCGAGCCGGCTCCGACGTCTCGATTGCCTGGTATCATTTCGCGGACGTGCGAGCCGAGTTTTGCAACCAGCGCCCGCGTGCGTAGAGGTGACCT
>DATCFX010000243.1:0-1806 GCA_036509275.1 Pirellulales bacterium
GTGGCACGATGCACAATTGGCGTGCAAGTAGCTCCGCGCGCGAACATCGAGGTCTTGCTTCGCATCCAGCGGATCGACCAGGTGCGGGTATTGGTCTGGACGCTTGGCGATTGCAGACGCGCCCGGCTTAGCGGCGTGAAACAGACCGATATGGTCGAGCGTGCGAAGTTGATTGTCGCGAACTGCGCCGTAAGCGTGCTCCTTGTTCATCTGCCAAGTGTTCAACCCCAACACGAAGTTGACGGCCCGACTGTGGCAGACCATGCACTCGGCCCGACTGGGATAACGCCAGATTTGCTCGCGGCGGCCGCCAGGCGCGAGTGAATCGTGAATCGTGAACGAGCGGTCGCTGCCGGCCGAGGCCACCAGCATGGCGTCCGTCTGTTCTTCATTCCATTGGTAGGAGTAGCCTTGCCATTCGCCCTGCTGCCGCGTCAGCAGGCGAGTTTCAACGCGCCGGCGCGAAGCTGTTTTGCCGGCGTCGAGTTCCAGCGAAAACGTCTTGACCAGCACCGCCCCTTCTGGAAAGTTCCAGCCATGCTTGGCGGTAAAGTCAATCTGCGACTTGCCGGGCAGTGCGATCCAGCGATCCTTCGACGCACCGTCGGACCAGAGCGGCGCGTTGACCGAGTAGGGAATCAGCGCCGGGTCGGGGCGATCATCGGCCGCGGAGCGAAAGAGCCCGGTCTCGCTGAGTCGGGCAGGAAACGTTTCTGGCCTGGTCTGGGCCGTGTTCGGCACAAGCTGATAGATGCCGCCGCCGTGGTCGATCACCAGCAAGTTTCCGTCCGGGCCGATCGCGAATCCCGTGATTGCCAGCGGCGTGTCAGCCAGCTCGCGGTGGTATGTGGCCCGGTGGCCGTCATGTCGCAGCCCCCAAATCCGCCCGGTCGAGTAATCGCCGTAGATATAGGTGCCTTGCAGCTCGGGCAACTCCGCTGCGTAATAGACGACGCCGCCTGTGAGCGAGCGGGCTTCGGAATGTGGGTGCTCGGCGGCCGGCGGCACATGCGGGGTTGGGCCGAGCCGGCGTTGCGGTTGAAAAGGGTGATCGCCTTCAAACACGCTCCAGCCGAAATTATCTCCGCGCCGCACGAGAAAAACCTGCTCCCACAAATCCTGCCCGTTGTTGCCAACCCACAGTTGGCCACTGCGCGAATCGAACGTCATCCGCCACGGGTTGCGGAATCCATAGGCCCAGATCTCGGGCCGCGCGCCAGCCAGATCGACAAACGGGTTGTGGCGCGGAATCGAGTAGGGCTTGCCGTCGGCGGGGTGATCCACGTCGATGCGCAACATCGCGCCCAACAGATCGTTCATGCTCTGACCGGTGAGATCGCCGTCCGAGTCGCTCGTGCCGTCGCCGGTGGGAAAATACAGAAATCCATCCGGTCCAAAACCCAGGTCGCCGCCGTCGTGGCCGTTGGATGGCCATTCCAGAATCACCCGCTCCGAATCGGAAAACAGGCGAAACGGTGCTGTCTGCTGCATCGTGAAACGCGAGACGCAAACAACGCGGGCTTTGCCGTCGCCCTTGCGATTGGAAACGACGAACACGTAACCGTTCTTCCCAAAATCGGGATGAAACGCGAGCGCGTAAATCAGCCGGTCGAGTTCCAGGATCGTTTCGGCCGTGGCCACGTCCGGTGCCACTTCGACCCGCCGGATGCGCCCCTTCTCGCGACCGGATACCTGCTCGATCAGCAGCATGCTCTGCGTGCCGGGCTGGCGAATCAGATAGATCGGTCGGGTCAGGCTGAGCTTGGGCCAGATCTTCACGGCCCGATACGGCAGCGGCGGATCGGG
>DATCFX010000244.1:0-1882 GCA_036509275.1 Pirellulales bacterium
GATCGTAGCGGACCAACTGGCCCTCGATCCGTGCCAGCGCCATCGGCTCGCCCAAGCGGCTGGCGTCGAGCTTGTAGCTGATCGCGGCCTTGTCATACATGCCGCCGGCCGTATCGACCCGCGGCCGGCGCACCTCGTCCATAAAATGGCAACCGCTCGCCAACAATAGCGTCAGCAACAGGCAGCCAATGGGTCGCACGCGCGGCCGATTAACCGATGGACGCCTCGTAAATTGTTGGAACCGAGTTGAAGTGCGGCAGCATGCACTGCCCTCGGATGCACCGCCGGCAGCTAGCAGCGGGGTAGCCTGCAACCACGACCGGCAGCGCGCTGGCGGCTATCATGGCGATTGCGGCCATGCTGTAAATATCGATGGCGCGCAAAACGCGGCCTGCGCCCCCCGCACTGGTCTTATCGACGGCCGCCGCAGGGCATCTTGACCAATCCGGCATTCCCCGTGCCAATCGCAGGCTGTGGCACATGGACCGCGCGTGCTAGCGACTGCGGGCTGAAGATTGACGCTTCCGCGACCAACGGTCGCGGCTTGATGCAGGCTTACCAGTTGATCGCGTCGCTGCCCAACTCTTCTTCGATCCGCAGCAGGCGGTTGTACTTGGCCAATCGCTCGCTGCGCTGGATGGAGCCGATCTTGATGCACTTGGCCGCCGTGCCCACGGCCAGGTCGGCGATGGTCGTGTCCTCGGTTTCGCCGCTACGGGCCGAGACGATGCGGCCGTAATTGGAAGTCTGGGCCAGCCGCATGGTGCGCAGGGTTTCGGAGAGCGTGCCCACCTGGTTCGGCTTGACCAGCAGGCTGTTGGCGGCGCCCGCGGCGATGCCGCGCCGCAGCCGGTCTTCGCGCGTGGCGAACAGGTCGTCGCCGATCAACCGCACGCGCGTCCCGAGCCGGCGCGTCAGCTCTTCCCAGCCGGGCCAGTCGTCCTCGGCCAGGGCGTCTTCGATGGCAATGATCGGAAATTCATCGACCAGGGCCTCTAGTTGCGCGATCATTTCCGTGGCCGTGAGCCGCGCGCCGCCACCGGACGTGAGGCGATAGTACGTGCCGTCGAAAAAGTGCGTACTGGCCACGTCGATGGCCACCGCCATATCTTCGCCCGGCCGCAAGCCGGCCGCTTCGACGGCGCGAACGATAAAGGCCACCGCCTCGCGGCTGTTGCGCAGCCGCGGCCCGTAGCCGCCTTCGTCGCCGACCAGGTATCCCTCGCAGCCGGCGCCGGTCAGCAACCGGCCGAGGCGGCGGCTGACGCGCACGATCCATTCCAGCGCCTCGGCATAGCTCGTGGCCCCCACCGGCATGACCAGGAAGTCCTGGAAGTCGAGGTTGCCGCCGGCGTGCAGGCCGCCGGAGATCAAGTTGGTCATCGGCAGCGGGATGCGCGGCTGCATCTGGCCGGTGGCATGCGGCAGCAGCGATTGCCAAAGCCGATTGATGTGGCGATAGAGCGGAATCTTCAAGGCGTCAGCGCCCGCATGCGCCACGCCCAGGCTGGCGGCTAGAATCGCGTTGGCGCCCAGCTTGCTCTTGCGCGGCGTGCCATCCAACTCGCACAATCGCTGATCGATGGCCAACTGCTCGGCCGGGTCCAGGCCGCGCAGCGCCGGAGCGATCTGCTCGTTCACGTGGGCCACCGCCATGCGCACTCCGCGGCCGTCGTAACGCGAACGGTCGCCGTCGCGCAGCTCGTAGGCCTCGGCCTTGCCGGTGCTCGCGCCGGAGGGCGCAATTGCCCGGCCGTGGCAGCCGTCGTCGCACAATACGTCAACCTCAACCGTCGGCACACCGCGGCTATCGAGTACCTCGCGGGCCAGCATCTGCGAAATAACGCTCACGCTGTTCAGACTCCTTTCATAATTGGCTTTC
>DATCFX010000245.1:0-2435 GCA_036509275.1 Pirellulales bacterium
CCGTCGCGATACCGTCGCCATCCGCGCAGGCCGACATGCGAGCCCCGCTGGATTCTGCGGCCGAATTCGTAGCCGCCGACGACGGTTGCCGATACCACGGCCGCCAAGGGCAAATACATCCTCCGCTCGGCCGCCACTTCCGTCACGATGGGCACGAAGCTCGAACTAGGCGCCAGAATCAAGAAAAACCACGCGCCCAAGAATCCCCACGTGGGATGTCGCCGCCAGGCCCACAATGTCGCCGACGCCAGGCCCAACAGCAGGATTCCGCCGGGCAGCCAGTGCGCCAGGTCCGTCACGGGCTGCTCGCCGTAATCCAAACACAAGCCGACAGGCCAGAAGCTCAATCTTAGGTAATGGGCGATGGCCCAGCACTGCGTCTGCGCATATTGCCAACTTGACATGCCCAGACCGAAACCGACTGAGCCGGCGCGTGGCATGAGCGCCATCAGCGACCCCAATACGAGCCAACTCCCAGCCAATGCCAGATACAGCTTCCATCGCCGGCGAAACGCCTCGCGCCAACTGGAGACCCAAAAGGCGCGGTCATACAGCACGACCATCAGCGGCGCCGAAGCCATGACCTCTTTACTGCCCATGCCCAGTACGCACGCTCCGACACTCAGCCAGGCCCAGCGCGGCGCATGCGCGTCGTCCCAGGCACGAATCGCGGCGTAGAGCGTCAGTAGATAAAACACGCCCATCAACAGCTCGGTTCGCTGAATGATGTAGTTCACCGCCTCGGTGTCGAGCGGATGCACCAGCCAGATGGCGGCGATTACCCAAGCCAGCCGCTGGGCCAGTACACCGAATCGGCTGGCCAGCGCGGGACCGTTCAGCGAACGCCGGGCAATGCCATACACGAGCAAGCCCGACGCCAGGTGCAGGGCCAGATTCAACGCGTGGTAGCCGCGTACGTCAAACCCATCGACGGCGTAATTGAGCGCAATCGACCAGGTGACGACCGGGCGGCCGGCCGCAGCCGACTCAGGCGGCGCGGTGAGCCACTGCCAAGGCGATGAACTGGCCAGGCGTGGATTATCGGGCACCGCGTATTCATCATCGAAGATGAACGGCCCGTCAAAACTGTTGCTGTAAGCAACCAACCCCAGCGCGACCAGCGCCGCCGCGCACAGGGCGTGGAGCCGGGGATCGAGACCTTTCGCAGCCAAGCGTATCTCTCTCTTCTGGAATTGCTGATCTCCATACTATAGTCCAGTCGCAGGCCTGCCACGAGCCGGCGAGAGAGCACGGGAACTGGAGGGTCACGGACCAAGGCGCATGGACGGCCGCGCGGGCCCGTGATCCGCTTCTGGATCGGCCGGCGGCGCTGGCGCGATCGTTCAACTCCGCGCGGCCGGGCAGACCTGAAAGGCTTCGGCAAAACGTGCCCCGCGGCAAAAGATCGCCCGGTACGCAGCCAAGCCCACGAAGGCGGCCGTGTAGTCGAGCAATTCCAACTGGCTGCGGTGGCATTGAATCGCCGCCCGCTTGTAGTCGATCGTGCCTCCGATCGGCACATAGGTATTGGGCTTGAGCGGCGTCCAAACTTCATACAGCCAAAGATCGACCGCCTGGGCAACCCGGGGCAATGCCGCGCGCGTGAACTCGTAAGCTGCTCGATGGTCGGGGTGGTCTTCTTCTGGCCCCGGGCAGAACACGCGCTGATACGGCTCCCGGGAAAGGGCCTCGATCATGGCACTAGCGACTTCCGGCTGCTCGGCGACGCGGCTATCGGCGCCGTCGAGAAACAGGACGTTCCGCACGCCGAGCACCTTGCAGGCGGCCGTCGCTTCGGCGCTGCGGATCGCTGCCAGAGATGCCTTCTGTTCTTGCGTGGCGTCGGCTGCGGCCGCCAGGCCCAACTCGCCGCGCGTGAGGAAGATCACGTCGACCGGCACGTCCGACAGCGTTAAATGTTTGATCGTGCCGCCGCAGCCCAGGCTTTCGTCGTCGGGGTGCGGAGCGATCACGGCTACCGGATGACGTGGCATCAGTCAGACACTCAGTTCGAAACGTTAGAAGAGCAGCCCCGCGGGCATTCGAAGCCCGATCGCGCAGGCGCGCGGTGGCAAGAGAATCGCCAGCCAATAGCAATCCGCGTTCCGGGACGAAAACTCGCCCCCAAGCCGGATTGCCGTAGCTCGATTACCGCCTCTCAAGTGAGACAAGCAGCCCTCAAACGCTAGCAACAGAGCGACTATTTGTCGCGGTCCGCGACATTCTGTCGTGTTCGAACCGCCGAGGATTCGGATCGGCTGCCGCCGCTGGCCGCCGCCAATAAATTGCTACCCGCCGACAAGTTCACAGGGCAGCGGCTGGGAGCCCTGTGGCCAGTCCTGGCCCCCTGTTCTTGATCGGAAAAATGGATTTCGCGGGCTGCGTGGCACTGCAATTGCAATGCGTCCCGGAGCCGTCATTCAAACGGCTAATGT
>DATCFX010000246.1:0-1195 GCA_036509275.1 Pirellulales bacterium
GCTGTCGGGCGACTGGAGGTGAGGCAGGGAAATGTTGAAGGAGGAATGCGGAAGGATGAATGGGGGAGGGTGAATGGCAGGCCGTGCGGGCGCCCGGCGCCGCCTTCCCGCCCGTGTGAGCGCCGTATTGATGGCTGCGCCCGTTGGCAGGTTTTTCGCCCCCTTCGGGGGCGAAGGACTATCGCCGGTTGCGGGCCACGACGCGATGGAAGCGCAATTGCACCTCGCGATCGACCACGCGGCGCACGCCTTCCACCAGGCAGCGCGGCTCGTTGTCTTCCTGCCCCAGACGCATCACGTCGGCCAGCGGCAGACCCGGCGGCACGGTGAACGGCTGCTGATGGATGATCTGGTTGCCGGCATCCAGGTCGGGCACGATGAAATGACACGTGGCCCCGAAAGTGAGCATGCGGCTGGCGTACGCGTCCTGGTACGGACGCAACCCGGGAAAGCTCGGCAGCAGGCCGTGGTGCAGGTTGATGATCCGGCCGCCGGCATATTTCCAGCAACTGCTGGCCGGCAGCACTCGCATATAACGGGCCAGCACGATGTAGTCGACTTCGTACTCATCGCACAGCGCAATGAGCCGCTCGTCGTCCGCGCGGCCCTGGTCGTCGCCCACCAGATGCCAATCCACGCCGAACTGCTCGGCCAACGATCGGCAGTTCGGGCGATTGCCGAGCATCACGGCCGCGTCGGCCCGCAGTTGACCGTCGCGCACCGCCCGCAACAGGGCCAGCGGCGGCTCGAGTCGAAACGTGGTGCAGATGGCCAGTCGCGGCCGGCTGGCCCGCAGGTCGGGCGACCAAACGCGGATCGACAACTGCTTGTCGCGTCCGATCTCGCTCACGGCCTGCTGCAAGGGCGGTAGCTCATCGTCAACCAGTTCGATCCGCAACAGCATCGCGAACAGCGACTGCTCGTCGTGATCGTACATCTGGATCTCGGCGATATTCGCGCCGCGACCGGTAACGTAGTGGATGATGGGATCGGCCAGCCCCCGGTTGTCGGGGCCGACGGCAGTGATCACGACCTGCATGATGTTCCAAATGTCGCTGCTAGCGACGAAAATCGTGAAGTAAGATCGACCGCAAAATAGTTTCTCCGCAACGCCTCTCCCCTTGCGGCGGCTTTGCCCATAAAGCCCGCTTCCCAGAGCGGTAGGGTGTGTCGAGCCGAAGGCGAGACGCACCAA
>DATCFX010000247.1:0-1498 GCA_036509275.1 Pirellulales bacterium
CGTTGCCGACAAGAGCTCGGGAGCGGCGATTGCCGGCAGCGTGCTGGTGGGCAACAACTCCGGCGGTTCCGATGCCGACGTGTTGCAATACGGACCTGGCGCGAGCAGTGCCCAGGTCAGCGGTACCATCACGGTCGAAAGCACTGGGCTGCTGGACCTCGCTACCAACGCCGACTCGGCCGGCAATGCAATCGTCAGTGTCGTCGGCCCCAGCAGCAGCGCGAACATCATAACCGGCGGTGGGGCGCTCACCGGCACCAGCTTCACAACGATCGGCCTGGCCGGCGCCACGGCTGCCAGTCCGGCCGCGACGATTTCCGGCAATATTTCGACTGCCGCGACCACTACTTTTGCCGTCGAGCGCAGCGGCGCCACCGACGACCTGAATGTCTCGGCCCTGATTAGCGGAACCGGCTTGGTCGTGAAGTCGGGTTGGGGAACGTTGGATCTCTCGAATGACAATTCCTATTCGGGCGACACCTACATCAACGCCAACGGCGGCACCGTGGTCGTCCTCGCCGACGGCGCGCTCGGTTCGTACACCGGTTACACGACGGTGAACACCGATTCAACGCTGGCCTTCCGCGGCGGAATCGACTACTCGACCGCCCAGTCCATCTATATTGCCGGCAGCGGTCTGGGCGGCATCAGCGGTGCCCGCCATAACGGTGCGATCGACAGCTTGAGCGGAGCCAACACCTTTGCCGGCCTCATTTACCTGCTCGCGGCCAGCAGCATCGGCGTCACCAGCGGCTCGTTGGCCGAGACGGGGGGGATCTTCAACGCGTCTCCGCTGACGCTCAACGGCTTTGGCACGTTGATCGAAATCGGCGGCATTCAGGCCAGCAGCGTTACGGTGAACAACATCACGTTGTCGGGAACCGGAGCAATTTCCGGCCCTGTCACGCTGGCCACGGCCGGCGAGTTAGCGCCGGGCATTGGCTCGACGCCCGCCTCAATCAGCACCGGCTCGCTCACGCTCGATCCGGCTGGCGCGTATTCGATCACGCTCAACGGCAGCACGGCCGGCAGCGGATATAGCCAGGACGATGTCGAGGGCATCATCAGTCTCGGCGGCGCCACGCTCTTCGGCTCGCTGGGCTTTATTCCCGCCGGCGGCACGAGCTTCACGATCATCGACAACGACAGCAGCAGCCCCGTGACGGGCACCTTCAACAACCTGCCGCAGGGAAGCATCGCTTCGATCGGCGGCATTGGGTTCACGGTTAATTACAACAGCGGCCCCGGTGACGACGTCGTGCTGGTCGCCAACAACGCCCCGTCGCTCAGCGGCTCGGCCAGCCTGGCGTCGATTATCAAAAACCCGACCAGCAATCCTGGCACGTCGATCCCGGCGCTCATCGCCAGCGGGCTGACCATCACCGACGCCGACTCGGGCGCCATACAGGGAATCGCCGTCGATAGCGTGAACGACTCCAACGGCACCTGGCAATTCTCCACGAACAGTGGCACCACCTGGACCGCTTTCAACTCGCCG
>DATCFX010000248.1:0-3130 GCA_036509275.1 Pirellulales bacterium
GGGGCGCATCAGTGCGCAGGCACCGCTTACGCGATTGCGCGAGGTGGCGGCCTGGTCGGCCAGCGGATCGCTCGTGCTCGGTGGCGTGCAAGTTTATGCCTGGACGAGCAAGCAAACGACGGCCGCATTTCAACTGGCCGCGAATCGGCTCACGGTTTCGAACCTCAGCGGCGACCTGGACGGCGGGCGCATGACCGGCTCGCTGGGCTTGGATCTTGCCGCGCCCTATCGCACGACGGCGAATTTCGAGCTCGTCAACGGCGACTTGTCGCGCTTCAATGCCTTGCCCGGCCGGCTGCACCCGCCGCTGAACGTTATCGGCCGATACAGCGTACGCACGAGTTTGCAGGGCACGCTCCGGCCGTTGGAAGTACATGCCGCCGGCGGTTTTCTCGCGCAGAGCGCACGGCTGGGCCGCATCGCCGTCGACCGCGTGAGCTTTGTTTATCGTGGCTCGCAAGATGCCGTTCGCGTCGAGGATTTTCAAGCGTCGCTCTTCGGTGGGCAAGCTGCCGGCAGCGCCGCGCTGTCGTTGACGCCCGCCGGCCCGCCCGGCGAAGCGGCGCTCCGCTGGCAATCGCTCGACCTTGCGGCGCTAGCGCCGCTCGCTCCGCAACTCGCGGCCGGCGTGCGCGGCAGGACGACCGGCAGCGTGCAGCTTCGCGTGCCGCCCGGCCAACTGACACAGTGGTCCGACTGGACGGCCGGGGGACACGCCCAGATCGTCGGGCTTGGCCTGGCCGCGTACGAGCTGGGCCAGTTCTCGGCCGACTTTGGCCTGCGAGAACGGAAGCTCCAAGCCACACGCATCGCGCTGGCCGGCCCGATGGGCTCATTGCAGGCCAGCGCCCAACTGGGGCTGTCGGCACCACTGGATTACACCGCGCACGTGCAAATCAAACAGGCCAATCTCGCCGTGCTGAGCGCCCTGGTGCAGCCGCCAGGATCGCAGCCCACCCGATCGCAGCCGGCAAGGCCGGGCAACACGATCGCCGGCCAGCTTGCGGGGCTCGTGGATGTTCAGGGCACGCTCGAGCCGCTGACGGTGACCGGCAAAGCGAGCGTTACCGCCACCGACGTGATGGCGGAACGCGTCAAGATCGAGCGCGCGACGCTCGAGGCCCGCTTCGATCGCCGCCGCGTGGAACTGACGACTGCCGAAGCACTGCTCTACGACGGCCGCGCTTCGGCCTCTGGCACGATCAATCTCGACGACGCGAGCCGGTTGCAGGCCAAGTTGCAGGGCGTCAATCTGGCCGGGCTGGCTTCCGCACTGGGCTATGCGCCGGGCCACCTCGCGGCAGTGGCCAATGGCAGCCTGACGTTGGAAATTGCCGGCGGCCAGCTTCCGCACCCGAGCGCTTGGCAGGCTCACGCCGTGCTGAATCTGCCCGAGATCAAGTCCGGCAAGGCCTATCTCGGCACGCTGAATGCCAAGGCCGATTACCGCCAGGGCAATCTCAGCTACCAGGCCAGCGGCGAATTGCTCGGCGGCAACGTCAAGGCCCAGGGCGAATTGCCAGCCGCACCCGGTAAGCAGCCTTTTTCGCTCGGCACCGGGCACTGGCAGCTTGCCGGCGCGCAGCTCGACCAACTGGCAGCGCTCGCCAACCGGCCGGCGCTCCTGCCGCTGAGCGGCACCTTCAGCGCGGCCGCCGACGTACACGCTCCGCGCGCGGGCGAGTCGACGATCGGCAGCGGCAACTGGCTGCTGGCCGATGTCCATTGGAACGACCAGGTGCTCATCAGCCGGCTCGGTGGCGCCATTCGCTTGACCCCCACGCGGTTCGACCTTGTCAACGCGCAGGGCAGCCTGGCGGGCGGCACGCTGCTGTTGGCCAGCAGCGTCGATTTGGCCCATCCGCGGGCCAGCGCGTTCAGTCTGCAACTGATCGATGCCCAACTCGCGCAGTTGAGCGCGCTGACCGGCCGGCGGTTCGCCGCTCGCGGCAATCTGGATCTGGCGCTGCGCGGCAACCTGGCCCGCCCCTGGCAAATCTACGGCACAGCCGTGATCGGCGACGCCACGCTGGCCGGGCTACGGCTGGCCGATGCCCGGCTTTCGCTGGCGGCCGAGTTCGATCCCTTGACGACCGCCGGGCAGTTCGAGGTCAGCCAGGCGACCGCGTCGGTGGCCAGCGGCCGGGCAACGGGAAAACTGAAAGCCGATTTTCGCGGCCAACTGGCGATCCAGGCATCCGCCAGCTTTACCAACGTCGATCTGCGCACCATTAGCAGCCAGCTTTCATCGGCCGGCCGAATGCTCAGCGGCAAGGCCAGCGGCAGCGTCGTGGCCAGCGGCCAGAATGTGCGGTCACTTAATGATTTGAGCGGCACGATCCGCGCTCAACTTTCCAGGGCGCAGGCCATGTCGCTGCCGCTGCTTAGCAATGTCGTGCCGTTTTTGTCGGGCGGCGCGTCCAGCGCCACGGTGTTCGACGACGGCCGGTTTGCCGGATCCTTCAGCAAGGGCGTATTGCGCGTCAGGCACTTCACGCTCAACAGCGATAGCCTGCAACTGTTTGCCGACGGCACGATCACGAGCACGCTCCGGCTGCACTTGAACGTGACGGTTCGCACGAATCAGCAAGCCACGGGCGGTTTGCTGTCGACGGTGCTGGCGGTCGCGATCCCGCTGGCGGGCCCCACGCCGATCGGCTTGCTGATCGAGGCCAATCGGCTGCTCGCCAATCAAACGGTAAATCTGGTCGTGGGCGGCACGGCAAAACATCCATCGATTTCGATTCGGCCCGCGCCGCTGCTGGCGGAAGAGGCCGTGCGGTTCTTCATGTTGCAGGTGCCCGGCGGCAGTGCAATGGTGCCGTGAGATTCGGCCGCCCGGCGAGCCGAAACGGAGGGCGGACGGGGGCCGTCACGTGCCCCTTTTCAGCCTCGAAACGACCACCTCGCGACGGCCCCTGGCAAAGCTCGGCGATTGCCCCTAGGATGATTGGCCGCGGTGCGCTGGGGGCGACGGATGCCCTCCAGGCGGGGCAAAGCGAAGGCGAGGAACTTCTTATGCGCAATTGTATCACGCTAGTGCTGGGCGGCGGACGCGGGACCCGGCTGTATCCCTTGACGAAGCTGCGGTCGAAGCCCGCCGTGCCGCTGGCCGGCAAATATCGCCTGG
>DATCFX010000249.1:0-1663 GCA_036509275.1 Pirellulales bacterium
ATTTGCCGCGACGGCGAGACGTTTGACGAGCGCGACGCGGTGGTTGCCGCCGAGAGCATCGCGGCTGAGCAGGCGGCGCTCGTGCGGCGTGCGCTGGTGCGCGTGGTCGAGCGGTTGCCGGCGTTGCCCGCTTGCTTCGTCATCAGCGGCGAGGGCGAATTCCTGTCGCGAACAATCATCGCCGAGGTCGCACCGGCCGCACGGATCATTTCACTGTCCGAGCGGCTGGGCTCGCAGCTCTCGCAAGTCGCACCGGCTCATGCCCTAGCAGTCTTGGCCGCGGAATCGGCCGCCACTTGAGAACCATGCCCATGCGACGCGTGATTAAGGTCGGCGGCAGCTTGCTGGATTGGCCGCTGCTTGGCCCCACGCTACAAGCCTGGCTGGCGGCGTACACCGCGGACGACAACTTGCTGGTGGCCGGCGGCGGGCCGGCGGCCGACTGGGTGCGGCGCGCACAGCGCGTACACGGTTTTTCCGATCAGGCGGCCCATTGGCTGGCGATTCGTGCCATGCAGTTGGGTGCCGGACTGCTTGCCGAGCTGCTGCCGCAGGCCACTGTTTGCGATGATCCGGCCGAACTGACGGCCCCTGCTCCCAGCGGAAGGCTCGTGATCTTCGGCGCACTGGGCTGGCTGGAACGGGAGCAAGATATGCCGGGCACGGAGAAGAAGGATTCACCACAGAGGCACAGAGACACAGAGAAGAAGAGAGAGGGGGAGGGCGAGGGGGAGGGCGAGGGGGAAGAACACCAGCCGAGTGGCGGCACTCTGCCGGCCAGTTGGGATGTGACCAGCGATTCGATCGCGGCGCACTTGGCCAGCGCGCTGGCGGCCGA
Source organism: Pirellulales bacterium (assembly GCA_036509275.1). GTDB lineage: Bacteria > Planctomycetota > Planctomycetia > Pirellulales > PNKZ01 > DATATB01. Next base: position 839 of record DATCFX010000249.1, read on the forward strand.
CGAACTGGTGCTGCTCAAAAGTGCATTGCCGCAAACCACGAGCATCGCGGCGGCCGCAGCCGAAGGCTACATCGACCGCTGGCTACCCCATTGCTGGCGCCGAACCATTCGCTGCGTCAACCTGCGCGCCGCCGGCTGGCCGGAAGCGAGGCTTGGGGGAAATGATGAATGATGAATGATGAATGCGGAATGATGAATGAAAAACAGCGTGCGGGGACATCGTCCGTCATTCCGCATTCATCCTTCCGCATTTCCCCTCAATCCCACCACCATTTCTTCAGGTTTTCGGGTTCGTGGGAGCCGCGGGCACTGACCACGCGCTCGTTCTTTTCGACCTTGGTGACGACGGCCCAGGGCTGGATTTGGACGCCGCCGGAGGCGCTGATGACCCAGTTGTTGCCCTTCTTGACGAAGCTGGCCTGGGTGTCGATCCGCTTGGGTGCGAGCATTTCCTCGGCGGGCAATTGATTGGCATTGACCAGCACGCCCAGATCGCAGCCCGACTTGAACGGCAGGTTTTCCTTGAAGATCAGGGCCGCGGCCACGGCCAGGTCCATGCAGTTGCGAAGCTGGCCGAAGATCGGCTCTTTGGCGGAGAGTTCGTCGTATTTGGCGGTCATGTTATCGGCCCAGCGTTGGGCCGTCGAACTCACCTTGCCCGTGTTCGAGCGGACCACGCCCTCGCCCAGGAACGTTTCTTCGGTCATTGCCTTGACGTGGCCGCCCGGTAGCTCCCAAACCAGGCTTTGGCCGTCGGTCAGCAGCGGGCCGTAGTCGGGCACGAGCCACCAACGCGGCATCATGTTTTGCATGCCCCGCGGGCCG
>DATCFX010000250.1:0-2312 GCA_036509275.1 Pirellulales bacterium
TTTTGCTGATCGACCGGCCGTGGCGAGCGGCGACGAAACGCTGAGCTATGCCCAACTCGAACGGCACGTCAGCCGGTTGGCGGAAGAGTTGTGCCAGCGCGGCATCGGCCGGGGCTCGCGCGTGGCGCTGTGCGTCGATCGCAACCCCGCGATGCTCGTCGGCATACTGGCCACGCTCCAGGCGGGAGCCGCGTACGTGCCGTTGGACACAAGTTGGCCTTTGGCTCGCCTGGCAAATCTGGTGGCCGATGCCGACGCGGACGCCGTCATCTCCGACCCAGCGACGGCAGCGACGCTGCTCGACTTCGAAGTGCCGACGATCGTCGTCGACTGGCGGCAAGCACCGACCGCCGACGTGCGCGAGGGTTCCGCCCCGCTGCCGGCCGATGCCGACAGCCCGGCGTATGTGATCTACACCTCGGGTTCGACGGGCCGGCCCAAGGGGGTGGAAGTCAGCCATCGGGCCCTGGTGAACCATGCCTGGCATCTGGCTGGGCGGCTGGGCTTGGCTGCCGGTCAGCGCGTGCTGCAACTGATTTCGCCCAGCTTCGATGCGTCGGCCGAGGAAATTTTTCCGACGCTTCTCAGCGGCGCCACGCTGGTGCTGTGTCCCGCGGCGCTGGCCTGCGGCGGCCGGCAATTGGCTACGTTTTGCCAACAGCAGCGGATCGACGTCTGGCACTTGCCGACGACCGTGTGGAAGCAACTCGTCGACGAGCTGACTTCGCAGGGCGAGACGTTGAGCGTGCCGCCCCGCGTGCTGCTCGTCGGCGGCGAGTCGGCAACGTATCGCACGCTGGCAAATTGGCGGACGCTAACCGGCGGGCGTGGACAATTTCTGCACGCCTACGGATTGACCGAGGCCGCGGTCACCTCCACGCTCTGGGAAACCGCACTCGACCAACTGCCGGCGATTGCCGGCGATTGGCTGCCCATCGGCCGGCCGATTGCCAACACCCGGGCTTTTGTGCTCGACGCGCTGGGCCAGCCGGTGCCCGTGGGCGTGGCCGGCGAATTGTGGATCGGCGGCGTGGGCTTGGCGCGCGGCTACTATCACAATCCCGGGTTGACCGCCGAGCGGTTCGTCTACAATCCGCTGGGCCGCGCCGATGCCAACGGCTTTGGCGGCCGGTTTTATCGCACGGGCGACCGCGTGCGCTGGCTGGCCGACGGCAACCTGGAATTCCTGGGCCGCGTCGATCAGCAACTCAAATTCCACGGGCTGCGAATCGAGCCGGCCGAAATCGAGAGCGTCCTGCAATCGCATCCCGGCGTGCGCGACGCCCGGGTCGTGGCGCGCGACGGAGCCGCCGGCCAACAGTTGGTGGCCTATGTCGTGCCCGCGGCCGGCGAGGGCGGCAGCCCGCTGGCAGCGGACGTGGAAGGCGCACAGGTCGACCACTGGCATTCGATCTTCGAAGGCACGTACCGCACTGCCGAGGCCGAGGCCGAGCCCACGTTCCACACGGTCGGCTGGAACTCGAGCTACACGGGCCAGCCGATTGCCGAGCAAGAAATGCGGGCGTGGCTGGATCACACGGTTGATGCGATCGCGGGCTTGCGCCCCGGCGGCTTGGGCCGCGTGCTGGAGATCGGTTGCGGAACGGGCATGATCTTGTTCCGCCTGGCGACTCAGGCCCGCGAGTATTGGGCCACCGATTTTTCCGCGGCGTCGCTGGCTCACGTCGAGCGGACGCTGGCCACCTTGGGCGAGCGGCCGGCAGTGACGCTTCGCCGGCAAGCGGCCGACGATTTCGCCGGCCTGGACGCATCGTCGTTTGACGTCATCATCTTAAATTCAGTCGTGCAGTATTTTCCCAGCGCCGATTACCTGGCACGCGTCCTGGCCGGCATCGCGCGATTGCTCAAACCGGGTGGCGCAATTTACCTGGGCGACGTTCGCAGCTACCCGCTGCTGGCGGCGTTTCATGCGTCGGTCGAACTGGCGCACGCGGCGGATGACGTGCCGCCTGCCGAACTGCGCGAGCGGATTGCACGCCGCATCGACCAGGAGCAGGAACTGTGCGTGGCGCCGGCCATGTTCGCCGCTTGGGCCGAGGAGTGTTTGCCCAGCGCTCGGGTGGAAACGCGGCTTAAGCGGGGCGGCGATTTCAATGAATTGACGCGTTTTCGCTACGACGTGGTGCTGCACGCCGACGATCGCCCGCGACAAGCGGGTCCGTCGCTGCACTGGACCGCGGAACTCGGCAGCCTCGATCGGCTGCGCGAACGCTTGCAAAGCGAGCGGCCCGAGCAGTTGGCAATCAGCGGCGTGCCCAACGTCCGCGTGTTGACCGACGTGCCAACGTGGG
>DATCFX010000251.1:0-4376 GCA_036509275.1 Pirellulales bacterium
GCCGACAGGCCGGAGATGCACAGTCCGCCGGTCGAGCCTTCCATCGACGACAGCGCTTCCATCAGTTCCTGCCGCAGGATTTCGCGGCTGGGGCGCTTGGCTTCCAGTTCGGGTTGTTCAACAGCTTCCGATCCCACGCGACCAGTCCCCCTCGCTCGAGGCAAAACCGTTCGACCGATCTCAGCAGATTCGCGGCAATTGCTCCCCAGCCAGCATCGTGACGACCCGCTCGCCGCCGACCAGCGACCGCAAGACGACCATGCCCGCATGCTCGGCGACCACCTGGCCAATGATCGCCGCATCCTGACCCAGCGGGTGCGACCGCATGCAGTCGAGCAATCCATCGGCCTCGGCAGGCGGCACCACCGCGACCAACTTGCCTTCATTGGCTACGTACAGCGGGTCGAGGCCCAGCATTTCGCAGGCCGCGTGGACCTCGGGCCGCATCGGTATGGCGGCTTCGGTCAGATTGATGCCGACTCCTGCTCCCGCCGCCAATTCGTTCAATGTGCTCGACAATCCGCCACGCGTCGGATCGCGCATCCAGCGAATCGACGGGCAGGCGGCGAGCATGCTTTGTGTCAGACTGGCCAAGGACGCGGTGTCGCTCTCCAGCACCGTTTCGAATTCGATCCCCTCGCGCACCGACATGATCGCCATGCCGTGATCGCCAATCGTGCCGGAAACGAGAATCCGGTCGCCCGGGCGTGCCGAGCGAAGCGAGAGCTGCCGCCCCTCGGGCACCAGGCCGATGCCAGAGGTGGTGATGAACACCTGGTCGCCCTTGCCGCGATCGACCACCTTGGTATCGCCGGTGACCAGTTGCACGCCGGCCTCCTGGCAGGCCGCGCGCATGCTGGCGGCGATGCGGGCCAGGTCGTCGATGGGCAAGCCCTCTTCGAGAATGAAGGCCGCCGATAGATACAACGGAACGGCCCCGCCGACGGCCAGGTCATTGACCGTGCCGTGTACTGCCAGGCGGCCGATATCGCCGCCGGGAAAAAACAGCGGCCGCACGACGAACGAATCGGTCGTAAACGCGATGCGCTGTCCGGCGCCCTGCGCCGCGTGCGAGCCGGGCGGCAGTTGCAGCGTGGCCTGGTCTTCCAGTCCGGAGAGGATCTCATTGTCGAATGCGGGCAGGAACAGCCGCTCGATCAGCTCGGCCGTGAGCCGGCCGCCGCTGCCGTGACCCAGCAGGATGCGATCGTAGTTCGATTTAGGCGCCGGGCAACTCAAAGACCACTGCCCCGGCACGACGCTGGTATCCGCCATTTAAATCACGTCCTCTTCGCCGCGAATGACATGGATCAAGTCCCACAAAATGTGCAGCAGCGTTTCGTGCGACTCTTGAATGCGATGGATGCTGAAGCTGGGCACGGTGAAGCAATAGTCGCAAATTGCCGGCATCCGGCCGCCGTCGCGCCCGGAGAAGCCGACGGTGAGCAGGCCCAGCTCCTTGGCCGACTGCATGGCGCGGTTGATATTGGCCGATTTACCGCTGGTGGAAATGCCCAGGGCGATATCGCCCGCGCGGCCCAGCATCCGCAATTGCTCCACAAATGCCATCGAAAAATCCTGGTCGTTGCCCACGGCGGTCAGCAGGGCCGTGTCCATACTGAGCGACAAGGCGGGCAGTGCCGGCCGCTTTTCAATAATCGGATGCATGAACTCGACCGACACGTGAGCCGCGTCGCACGAGCTGCCGCCGTTGCCCATCACCAGCAGGCGAGCGCCGCGATCAAAGGCCTCGGCCATGCGGCCGGCGCACTCGACGATGCGGCCCGACTGTTCGCCGAAGAACTGCTGCTTAGTGGCCATGCTCTCGCGGCATTTGCGCATCACGGCGGCGGCCAGGACTTCGGCGCTGGGTTTGCCGGTGGTCGGCACACTCATGACATGCCTCCCAACTGCACCAGCGTGTCGCTCGCGGCACGCCGGGCCGCCAGATGCCGGCCATACAGGTAATAGGCCGCGCAGGCCCCTTCGGCCGAGACCATCGTCGCGCCCAACGGCATATCCGGCGTGCAGGTCGTGCCGAAGGCCGGGCACTGGTGCGGCTTTTTCAGGCCCCGCAGGATCTGCCCGCTGATGCACTCGCCCGATTCCTGCGTTTCGATATCGCCGACTTCAAACAGCCGCTCGGCATCGTGGTCGCGATATTCGTAGCGGAGCTTATAGCCGCTTTTGGGAATCAGCCCCACGCCGCGCCATTTGCGATCGCAGACTTCGAACACGTCGTCGATCAGCCGCTTGGACTGCGGATTGCCCTCGGGCCGCACGGCCCGGGCGTAGGCGTTCTCGACTTCGGCGCGTCCGGCTTCGAGTTGCCGCACGGTCCACAGCACGCCTTCGAGCATGTCCAGCGGCTCGAAGCCCGTGATCACGATCGGCACGTGGTACTGTTTGGCAATCGGGTAGTATTCGCTGGTGCCCATCACCGCGCAGACATGACCTGGCCCCAAAAATCCCCGCACCCGGTTGCCCGGCGCTTGCAGAATCGAAGTCATCGAAGGCGGAACGAGCACGTGCGAAACGAGCACGCTGAAATTCTTGAGCTTTCGCTTGTGGGCCATCCATACGGCCATGGCGTTGGGCGGGGCGGTGGTCTCGAAGCCGATGGCGAAAAACACGACCTTGCGGTCGGGATTCGCCGCGGCCAGGTTGACCGCATCCAGCGGCGAATACACGATCCGCACGTCGCTCCCCTGCGACTTGAGTTGCAGCAGGTCGCCGTGCGAGCCGGGCACCCGCAGCATGTCGCCGAACGAACAAAACGTCACGTCCGGGCGGGCCGCGATCGTCTGCGCCCGATCGATCATCTCCAGCGACGTGACGCACACCGGGCAGCCGGGGCCGTGGACCAGGTCGATTTCGCGCGGCAGGATTTCGTCGATTCCATAGCGCACGATCGTGTGCGTCTGGCCCCCGCAGACTTCCATGATCGTCCAGGGCTGCGTCACCTCGCGGGCAATCGCGTCGGCCAACTGCCGAGCTCGATCGCCATCGCGGTATTCGTCGAGATATTTCATGGTTCGGACCCTTCCAGCGGCGGCGCGTCGAGTTCGTCGAGTTGCTGCATGCGATCCAGAAATTCGAACACGCGCTGCGCCTCTTGCTCGTCAATTTTCGACAGCGCAAAGCCGACGTGTACCAGCACGTACTCGCCCGGCTGCACTTCCGGCACGTGCTCCAGGCACACGCGGCGCGCGACGCCGCCGAACGCCACTCGGCCCATCAGCACGTCGTGCTCGCGATAGGTGTCGACTACTTTGCCGGGAATTCCTAGGCACATGTTCGACCAGCTCCTTCAGCTATTGTTGCCAGGCGTATGCGGCGATGGCCAACTGGCCAAAGCTCAAGCCGCCGTCGCCCGGCGGCACGCGGGCGTGCGTGCAGACCCGAAAATCACGTTGTTCCAACCGCTCGCGCGCCCGGCCGGTGAGCACGGCATTGAGAAACACGCCGCCGCTGAGCGCTATCAGATTCAATCCGGTCGCCGTCCGCAAGCGCGTACACACTTCGCAAATGATATCCGCCAGGGTTTCGTGCAGCGATCGGGCAATGGCCTCGCGCGGCGTTCCGCGCTGGCAATCGGCGGCCAACGCGCGCACCAGCGGGCGGGTATCGATGACCAGCGGTGGGTGGGAAGGTGAGTCGAGCGTGCCCCAACCCCTCACCCCCGGCCCCTCTCCCACAAGGGGAGAGGGGGGAATGCGCGCGTCGGGGGAGCCGATTTCGTACGGGTAAGGCTCGCCTGCCGGCGCGTCGCTGGCCAGCCATTCCAACTCCACGGCCGCCTGGCCTTCGTAGCTCACGCGATACCGCAAGCCCGCCAGCGCGGTCACCGCGTCGAACAGCCGCCCGACGCTGGAGGTGGCCGGGCAGTTTAATCCCCGCTCTAGCATCCGCTCGGCCGTGCGAAGTTGCGCTGGCGGCACGGCCGGCTCGAGCAGGCCGGCTTCGCAGCCGGCATCCAATAGGTGCGCCAACGCCATCCGCCACGGCTCGCGGACAGCCTGCTCGCCGCCCGGCATGCCGACATAGCGGAGGTGCGCCGCGCGGCGAAAGCCGGCATAGTCGCCCACGAGGAACTCGCCGCCCCAGATCGCGCCGTCCAGCCCGTAACCGGCGCCATCGAACGTCACGCCGATGGCCGGCTCGCTCAACCCATTGTCGGCCAGGCAACTGGCCAGATGCGCGTGATGATGCTGCACGGCGATGAGTTCCAGCGACTCGGCCGCGGCGCGCTGGCGGGCGTAACGCGTCGAACCGTAGTCGGGGTGCAGGTCATGCGCGAGCACTGCGGGCCGCACGCCGAACAGCCGCTCGTAGAGTTCGATATCGGCGACAAACGCCCGATAGGCCTCGTAATG
>DATCFX010000252.1:0-8844 GCA_036509275.1 Pirellulales bacterium
GGCGGCCAAAGGCGAGGCCGCGCCGGTAGCCAAGGCACCGGCTGCCAAGGCCCCCGCCGCCAAGGCGCCGGCAGCCAAAGCACCGGCCGCAGAAAAAGCTGCCCCCAAGGCCAAGCCGGCCGAAAAGGTGGTCGTGACCACGGCTGAAAAGGACACGGCCAGCATTCTGGCCGGCGCGCCCAAAGGTGCCAAGCTTGGCCCGATGAGCAAGGCCGAAGCGGCGAAGCTAAATCCGGATGCGCCGGCCCGCGCCGCGCCCGCGCCGAAGAACCGGCTGGTGGTGCCGCCGATGCCGCCCAAACCGGAATACGCCAAGCCCAAGGCGCCGAAGGAAGCCGCGGTCGAAGAACGGCGCGGATTCTTCAGCATGCTGTTCGGGTCGTTCATGGCCGTAGGTTTCACCTCCACGGCCGCGACCTTCGGTCTGTGGACGCTGGGCACCGCGCGGTTCATGTTTCCCAACGTGCTCACCGAGCCGCCCAGCCGGTTCAAGGTTGGGTTTCCCAGCGATTTTGCGCCCGGCTCGGTCGAGACGAAGTTCAAGGCGCAGTTCGGCGTGTGGGTCGTGAACACCGAGTACCAGGGTAAGCCGGAGATTTTCGCTCTGCGCACGGTCTGCACGCACCTGGGCTGCACGCCCAATTGGCTCGAAGGCGAACAGAAATTCAAATGTCCCTGCCACGGCAGCGGATTTTATAAGGACGGCATCAACTTCGAGGGCCCGGCCCCGCGGCCGCTCGAGCGCTACTCCATCCAGTTGTCCGACGATGGCCAACTGGAAATCGACAAGAGCAAGCTCTTCCAGGAAGAACTGGGTCAGTGGAACGATCCCGCTTCGTTTGTCTCGGTCTGAATTGCCTCGCGCGCGTCCCGCAAGCGGTCCGCCGCCTGTGCGCGCGCAACCACGATGCAGGGCGAGCGGGAGGCGCGAGCCTCCCGGTGTTTCAGCGCCGCCACCCGACGGCGGGTTACCGGCAAGCTGGCGCTTGCCGCTCGCCTGGGTTCGCTTGGCGCCTCATCACCCGTTAGAAAGCACAACAGCACGCCATGAGCCTCGGCGAAACAATCCGTAATTCGCAGGTCTGGAAGAGCGTCTTCCGCCACCCCATGCCCATCGACCGGCGCAACCGGATCGTGGTCATGCTCACCAATTTTTTTCTGCACCTGCACCCCGTGTCGGTCAAAAAGCAGGGCATTGCCCTGAGCTACACGTGGTGCATGGGCGGGGTGACGTTCTTTCTCTTTCTGGTGGAAACGATTACCGGCGTGCTGCTGATGTTCTACTATCGGCCCACGCTGGAATGGGCGTATCCCGACATTCTGGCGCTGCGCGACGTGACCAGTCTGGGCATCCTCCGCGAGTTGCACCGCTGGGGCGCGCATGCCATGGTGATTACCACTTGGCTGCACATGTACCGCGTGTTTCTCACCGGCAGCTACAAGCCGCCGCGCGAGTTCAACTGGGTGGTGGGCGTGATCCTGCTATTGCTGACGCTGCTGTTGTCCTTTACCGGCTACCTGCTGCCCTGGGACCAGTTGGCGATCTGGGCCATCACCGTCGGCTCGAACATGGCCCGGGCCACGCCGTTTCTGGGCAACGAAGGCCCCGGCCAGCAGTTGCTCACCGTCGGCGGGATCGACATGATTACCAACGCCTCGGACGCCCGCTTCGGGCTGTTGGGCGCGCGCTTCGTGGGCGAAGAAACGCTTAACCGCTTTTACGTGCTGCACTGCATCGCCATTCCGCTGGCGGCCACGCTGCTGATAGCGATTCATTTTTGGCGCGTGCGTAAGGACGGCGGCATCAGCGGCCCGCTTTAATCGACCCCTTAGGATCAGACAACCAACATGCACGCTACCGGCGCCGACTTCCTGGCCGCGGTCTCCACCGGCCTGGGCTTTTACTACCTGCTGCTGTGCGCCATGAACTGGGTCGCCGCGCTGCTGCTGTTTCAGCGCGGGCCGGTGAAGAGGTATTTTTCCGTGTTCGGCCTGCCGGTCAGCAACGTGCTCACCTGGTTGTTCGTGGGCGCGATCTTCCTGCTGCTCTCGCCGCTGTCGTTTATCGGCAGCCCGCCCGAACTGTTGCCCTCGACCAAGGCCTTCGTCAACAACCTGTCCGGGCCGGTGACGCTCAGCGTGGGCTCGCTGCTCATGTTGGCGATCTTCTTTTTCTTCCGCCGCTTTTTCACCCTGCCGGCCATCGCCTGGAGCGTGTTCAACCTGTCGCTGCTGGGTATGGGCCTGGCCATGACGGACCCGAACTTCACGGCCATCGTCGCCAAGCCGGACAATGTGCCAATCGTGGGTCTGGTGTTCCTACTGGGTTTTTTCACCTGGCTGGCGACGTACAAGGCCGTCATTAACGACGACCGCATGGCCCAGGGCCTGCCGCCGTTGGAAAAAGAAGACAACGAAAAGGTGCTGGTCTGGCCCGACCTGGTGTACACCGAAATGATCTGCATGGTGGCCCTGACGGCCTTCTTGCTGGTCTGGGCCATTGCCCTGCAAGCCCCGCTGGAGGAGCCGGCCTCGAGCGTCAAGACGCCCAACCCCTCGAAGGCCCCCTGGTACTTTCTGGGCCTACAGGAGATGCTCGTCTATTACGATCCCTGGATGGCCGGCGTCGTGCTGCCCAGCGTCGTGATCTTCGGGCTGATGGCCATTCCGTTCTTGGATTTCAACCGCAAGGGCAACGGTTACTTCACGATCGCCGAGCGCAAGTTCAGCTACATTGTCTTTCAGCTTGGTTTTCTCGAACTGTGGGTCGTGCTGATTATCCTGGGCACGTTCCTGCGCGGGCCGAACTGGAACTTCTTCGGCCCGTTCGAGGCCTGGGACGCCCACAAGGTGCTGGCGCAAAACAACGTCGACCTGTCGCAGTACTTCTGGAACAGTTGGCTCGGCACCAGCCTGCCCCGCGCGCCCATCGGAGCCGGCAAGCTGACCGAAGCCGGCTATATTCTATGGCGCGAGGCGCCGGGCATTATCTCGGTGCTGGCCTACTTTATTCTGCTGCCACCCTTGTTGGCGACGACCGCCTTCCGCAAGTTTTTTGTGCGGATGGGCTTCATCCGCTACATGCTGATGGCCAACCTGTTGCTGCTGATGATCGCCCTGCCGGCGAAAATGGTCCTGCGCTGGACGTTCAATCTGAAATACCTGATCCACATCGACGAATACTTTTTGAATTTTTAGAACCGGCATTTAGCCGCGGGTTTTAACCCGCGGGAGTGGTTCCACAAGCCAGCCGGCAATCAAGGCGTGATGTATGCCCGCGAACGAACAGCAATGGCGCAATCCCAAGTTCCTGCACCTGGTCTTCGGCCTGACCGGCCTGGCCATGCTCGGCACCACGATCTGGATGCTGGCGGCCGACCATTTGCGCGAATGGAAGAACTACCAGCGCAAGTTCCGTGACGTCGAAACCTGGGTCACGCAGGCCCGCATCGACGAGCAGGAGACCGGCCAGTTCAAGGCCGAGTCGGCCAAGCTCAAAGACCGGGTAGCGCAGACCCTGTCCACGCTGCCGCCGCACGCGCTGGTCGTGCAGTTCGAGCAGGTGGCCGAAACGCCGATGGAAGCCAGCACCACTGCCGGCCAGACCCGCGCCACGGTCAACGGCTACGACGTCGACGGCGTGCGCCATGCCGAGACGGCCCTGCAACGCGCGGCCGAATTGAAGGGCAAGCGCGACGAACTGACGGCGCGCCGCGACGATCTGCTCGCCGCCATGCAGGACGTCCTCAAGCGGGCCAAGTTCGACGAAACCCGCCGCCAGGGACAGCTCAAGTTCAGCCGGGCAGACCTGGACGTGCAGCGCAGCCGCTATTCGCTCGGCGTCGACGCGGGCATGGACGAGTCCAAGCTGGCTACCATCCAGGCCAAGGCCGACGACATCAAGAACCAGGTCGACAAGCAAACCGTCGACTATCAGGCGGCCAAGGGCCATCGGCTAGCGCTGCAAGGCGTGTTGGAAAAAATCACGGCCGACGAGACCGCCGCGCGCAAGGCCGAAGACGATTACCTGCACGATGTCAATCGACTGACCAAGGCCAAGGCGGACCGCGAGAACAGTCTGGGCAAGGACTTCCTCGAACTGCCGATCATCGACGCTTTCGGCCGGCCGCTGAAGATCGATCAGATTTGGCTGCCCAAGCTGACGATCAACAACAACTTCTCCGACGTGGCCCGCTTCGATCGCTGCACGACCTGCCACCTGGGCATCGAAAAGACCGCGCCCGGCTCGCCCATCAATCCAGGCTACGAAGCGCTGCGAGACGTCACGCTGAAAATCGAAACGCCCAAAGCGGCCCCCGCCGGGACCGGCACTGCCCAGGGGCAGGCCGACGCGCTGGCCTCGGTGTATGGCCTCAAGCTGGCTGATCGGGGATTGATCGAACCCGACGACGTGACGATCGAAGTCGTCTGGCCGCGCACCGCCGGTGCCCGAGCGGGCCTTCAAGCCGGCGACGTGGTGCGGCAGATCGCGGATGTCAAAGCCACCAGCAAACAACGGGTCTACGCCTATCTGCTGCAAAGCGTGAAATGGGGCCAGCCGGTCGCGTTCAAGGTCCAGCGCGGCGTGCCGCATCCGTATAGCTCGCACCCGCGGCTCGACTTGTTCGTGGGCTCGCTCAGCCCGCACAAGCTGGGCGAGTTGGGCTGTACCATCTGCCACCAGGGGCAGGGCAGCGCAACCGCCTTCAAGTGGGCCTCGCACACGCCCAACACGCCCGCCGAGGCCGAAGACTGGAAGGAAAAGCACGGTTGGTTCAACAACCATCACTGGATTTTCCCGCAGTTGCCCAATCGCTTTGTCGAGAGTGGCTGCCTCAAGTGCCACCACGGCGTGACCGAGTTGGGCGCCAGCGAGCGCTTTCCCGACCCGCCGGCGCCCAAGGTGCTCGCCGGCTACAACGTGATTCGCCAATACGGCTGCTTCGGCTGCCACGAGATCCAAGGCTTCGACGGTCCCAACAAGCGCCGCGGACCCGACATGCGGGCCGAGCCGAACTACTACGCCGAGGCCGCCCAGGTGCTGGCCGATCCGGCACTCACTGACGACCAGCGCCGGCTGGCGCGGGACATCATGCACCATCCGGAACGGAACGAAAGCCGCCATCGCCTGGCCGAAATGCTGGCCACCAGTTCCCAACCGCACGAGCCGGCGGACAAGGCCGACGTCCCGGCGACCAAGACCGGGCCGAAGCTGCGGCCGGAAACCTTGAAGATGGCCGGCATGCTGGCCGCCGACGAGTCCACGCCCGGCTCGCTGCGCAAAGTCGGGCCCAGCCTGCGGCACGTGGGCCACAAGGTCGACCTCAACTTCCTCTACACCTGGATCCGCCGCCCGCAGGATTTCCGACCCACGACCAAGATGCCGCAGTTCTTCGGCCTCACCGACCACCTGCTGCCCGACCAGAAGATCGGCGAGGACGGCAAGCCGCTGTTTGCCAACGGCAAGCCGGTGATGGAAGAGAGCCCCGGCTTGCACGCTTCGCAGCAGTTCGAGCCGGTCGAGATCCGCGGCGTCGCCGAATACCTGTTGAGCGCCACGCAGGCCTTCGAGTACGCCGACCGACCCCAGGGCGTGACCGAGATTCCCTCGGAGCAGCGCGGCAAGGACTTGTTCGAGACCCGCGGCTGCCTGGCGTGCCATCGGCATCCCGATTTTCCCCAGGCCGTCAATACGCAGGGGCCGGACCTGGCCCGGGTCGGCGCCAAGCTGGCCGGCTCCAAGGGCATGCGTTGGCTGTATAGCTGGCTGCGTCAGCCAGACCGCTACCACGCCCGCACGGTGATGCCCAACCTGTTTCTCGAACCGATTCACGATGGCAAAAAGGTCAGCGATCCGGCGGCCGACATCGCCGTTTTTCTGCTGAAGAACCGCGACGGTTGGCAGCCGGCCAAAGTGCCCGCGGTGGACGACGAGGCGCTCGACCGGCTGGCCGTGATGTACCTTTCGGCCACGTTTACCCAGCGCGCGGCCGAAAAGTACGCCCGACAGGGAATTCCGGCCAGCATGGGTGCGGATCTCAAAGGCGACGAAACAGTGCTGGTCGTCGACAAGCCGCTGCCGCCCGATCAACTGGTGCAGAAGAAGCTGCTGTATGTCGGCCGCCGCACGATCACGCGGCTGGGTTGCAGCGGCTGCCACGATATCCCCGGCTACGAAGACGCCAAGCCGATCGGCACGGGCCTGGCCGATTGGGGTCGCAAGGAAACCTCGAAGCTGGCCTTCGAGCAGATCATTCCGTATCTCGAGCGGACGTTGGCCACCGGGCATCAGGGCACCGGACACCAGGCCACCGGGCATCAGGGCACCGGAGACGGGGCCACGGGCGATCATCACGCCGGCGGCCAGCCGCACGCCAGCACGCAGCCGCACGCGCTGCACCCGGACCGGATGGACCCCGATACCGGCTTTTACGTCGAAAAGCTGCTGGGGCACGAGCGTGAAGGCTTCATCTGGCAGAAGCTTCGCGAGCCGCGCAGCTACGACTTCAAGAAGACCGAGACGAAGGAATACACCGATCGGCTGCGGATGCCCAAGTTCTATATCACCGACGCCCAGCGCGAGCAGGTGATGACCTTCGTGCTGGGACTCGTGAGCGAGCCGCCGCCGTCCCACTACGTGTATCATGGCACGCCGCGGCGCAAAGCCATCGTCGAAGGCGAGCGGCTGCTGGCCAAGTACAACTGCACCGGCTGCCACACCGTGCAACTGGAGCAGTGGGCCATCAATTACAAGCCGTATAACCCCGACGACGAAACGTCCTTCCAGCCGCCGCCGCAGGCGACCGACTATCCGTTCGTGCTGCCGCATTTCACTCCGCAGGAATTGGCGGCTTCGAAAAAATCGGACCGCCGCGGATTGGGCACCGCGCTGCTTACCGGGATGCCCAATCCCGAGGTGGCCGAAGACGAGGATGGCCGGCCGCTGCACTATTTCGGACTGTGGAAGAACGAAGCCATCGACGGCCACGCCTGGCTGGCCGGCGGACAAGAGGTGCCGGTACTCGAGCCGCAGATCATCCAGCGCCAGCAGCCGCACGGCGGCGACTTGGCGCGGCTGCTTCATCCGGTGGTGCTGGCGCGGGAGAAAAAGACGAACCCCAACGCCAAGGCCAGCGACGCCTGGGGCTGGGTGCCGCCGCCGCTGGTGGGCGAAGGCCGCAAAGTGCAGTCGCAATGGGTCCACGACTTCCTGCTCGATCCGTTCCAGATCCGACCGGCCGTGGTGCTGCGGATGCCGAAGTTCAACCTCTCGAGCGATGAGGCCAGCGCGCTGGCGAATTACTTCGCCGCGATGGACGACGTGCAATATCCGTACGCCTTCGATCCGCGGACGCGGCGCGAATACCTGGGCGAAAAGAACTCGAGCCACCCGCGCCGACTCGAGGATGCCTTGCGGCTGATCACCGACAACAACTACTGCGTCAAGTGCCACTTGATCGGCGACTTCGTGCCGGTGGGCAGCACGGCGGCCTTGGCGCCGCGGCTGGATCGCGTACACGCGCGGCTGCGGCCCGAGTTCATCGAGCGCTGGATCGCCAACCCCAAGCGGCTGTTGCCGTACACCGGCATGCCGGTCAACTTTCCGATCGACAAGCCAGCCGACCAGAAGCTGTTCAAAGGCCACAGCGTCGACCAGGTCGAGGCGGTGGTCGATCTGCTGTTGAACTGGCCGACGGAAATGGAAGAACGGACCTCGATCAAGAAGATGGTCAAACCGGCGCCCGCGCCGCCGGCCACCGCCGGCGCGGCAAGATAAGGATCGACCGAAAGAATAACTTCTCCGCAACCCCTCCCCCCTTGCGGCAGAGGGCAGGGTGAGGGGCCGGGAGAAGCGGAAGCTATTTTTGGGTCGATCTTAACGGCAAGTTCGTCACGATGTTTGCGCATCCCGAGCAGGAGGAAGCACGCAATGGTCCGTCGACAAGCGTTTCGCTATATTGTCGCTTCGCTTGTTCTCGTCCTCCCGTTGGCGGTCGGATGCGGAAAGAGCGACAAGGGGCCGCCGCCCGGAGCCACGGTCGAGGTCGGCCCGCCCAACGTCACGATCGGCTCGCCCACGGAACCCCCGGCGGGCTCCACTAAACCGGCAGAAGGCAGCAAAACGCAGCCTGCCGAGCACGGAGAGAAATAACATGACGCGCATCTTGCATCGCCCGCTGGCAATCGTCGGCGTCGTACTGCTGGCCGCCGCCGGCACGGCCCAAGCTCAATGGGGCACGCTTCGCGGCCGCTTCGTTTACGACGGCGCTCCGCCCCAGCCGGAAAAAATCAACGTCACCAAGGACCCCGAAGTCTGCGGCAAGCACAACCTGGTCGTCGAGGACCTGGTCGTCGGTCCCGAGGGCGGGCTGGCGAACGTCATCGTGTGGGTCATGACCAAGAAGGTGCCGATCAATCCGGAGTACGAAAAGGAAGCCGACAAGACGGTCGTCTACGACAACAAGGGCTGCCGCTTCGAGCCGCACGTGCTGGCCATCTGGACCAAGCAAAAGCTCGAACTGCACAACTCCGATCCGATCGGCCACAACAGCAACATGGCTCCGCTGGGCGGCCAGGCGATCAACCCGCTGCTGCCGCCCAACGGCGTCGCCGATTACCAGTTCGCCAAGGCGCCAGTCGTGCCCGTGCCGATCACGTGCAATATCCATCCCTGGATGAAGGGTTGGATCGTGGCCCGCGACAATCCCTACACGGCGGTCAGCAAGGCCGACGGCACGTTCGAGATCAAGGATCTGCCGGCCGGCGAGTTGGAGTTCCGCGCCTGGCAGGAGAAGGTCGGCTACATCCAATACGACGATTGGAACAAGGGCCGCTTCAAGTACG
>DATCFX010000253.1:0-1462 GCA_036509275.1 Pirellulales bacterium
ATACCATCTTTCACTAGACACCGCCCGGGGGGACCGAGCGATGAGATTCTGATTAAAAACGTGCAATGTTCTTCGCGACCCTAGAAGCCGGCATGTTGCCGGGCATCAGTAATTGCGATCATGAAACGTTAGCTCACGCAACCGTGCGCGGCATCGCACGCGCTGGAACAACCGGAAAAAGCCTGCTTGAACACGCCTTCTGACTCCACGCCCGGCACCAACGGCCAGCGCTCGCCAGCATCGGCCGCCACGCCGCGGCCCCGTCGCCGCCGCTTGGGCCCGCGCATCGTCGGCGTGGCGCTGGGCTCGCTGTTGGGACTTTTGCTGCCGCTGCTGCTGATCGCGTATTTTCGGTCCGGCGGCCAAATTCCGGCGCTCACGCCCCAGCGGCTGGAAACGGCGCGCAGCCTGTGGCAAGCGCATGGCCCGCGCGACTATGAAATGGATCTGCGCATCGGCGGCCGCCAGCCCGGCGTGGTCCACATCAAGGTCCACGACGACCAGCCGACCGCCATGACCCGCGACGGTGTCACGCCCAAGCGGCGCGCAACCTGGAGCGCGTGGACGGTGCCCAATATGCTGGACACGCTCGAGATCGAATTGGCCGGCGCGGACAATCCCGAGCGCGGGTTCGGCGCTCCGCCGGGAGCGCGCGTCATCGAGCGCGCCGACTTCGATCCGAAAACCGGATATCCGCGAGCCTACGAGCGCTTCATCCTCGGCACGGCCCTGGACATGTCGTGGCAAGTCGTCTCGTTCACCGCGCTGCCAACATCGGCCGCTGCCGCTCAGCATCCTTCCCCGAACCGCTAAGAGGACCGATGGGCCATTGGCAAGGCAAAGTGGCGCTGGTCACCGGTGCTTCCAGCGGATTGGGACTGGAAATCGCCCGGGCATTTTGCTCCGCCGGCGCGCACGTGGTCCTGGCCGCGCGCAGCGCAGGGCCGCTGGAAAGTGCCGCCGCCCAATTGCGCGGCGCGGGCGGACAGGCCACCGCAATCGCCGCCGACATCACGCGCGACGAGGACGTTGCGCGGCTGGTTGATCAGACGCTCGAGCGCTGCGGCCGGCTCGACGTGCTGGTGAACAACGCCGGCCGTTCGGCTCGGCGTGCCGTGCTCGACACCACGCCCGACGACTTTCAAGAACTGTTGGACTTGAACCTGCTGGCCGTCGTCCGCACGACCCGGGCCGCTGCCCCGCACCTGCTGGCGTCTGGCGGCCACCTGGTGAACATCGGCTCGTTGGCCGGCAAGGCCGCCAGCCGCTACATGGGCGCGTACCCGGCCAGCAAGTTCGCGCTCACGGCCTACACGCAGCAATTGCGGCTCGAGCTGGGGCCGCAAGGCTTGCACGTGCTGTTGGTCTGCCCCGGGCCGATCGCGCGCGAGCACGGCCGGCCGGTTGCCGCCGAGCCGGTAGCCGGCGTGCCGGCCAGCGCGCTTAAACCTGGAGCCGGAGT
>DATCFX010000254.1:0-6374 GCA_036509275.1 Pirellulales bacterium
TGAGCCACCTGGGGCTCGAGCCGGCGCGTGTCCAGCCGGGCCAGCACCTGGCCCGGCTCGACTCGGTCGCCCTCCTGCACCAGCACGGCCGCGATCCGTTCGTTGTTGTTGAAGGCCAGTTGCACCTGCCGCAGGTCGACATTGCCGTAGAGCGCAAGCTCGCCGGACGGCCGACGCGCGCGAGAGAACCACCAGGCCGCGCCGCCAGCCGCGCCGATCAACAGAATGATGAAAATCAGCTTTTTCATGTTTTACCGTCACCACCGTAGCAGGCCCCCCGCGTCGGAGTCCATAACGAATCCACGTCGCGCTTCCGCCGATGCTCGTGCCGCTTCCATTTCGGGAGTTTTCTGGCGCTTGGGCGCCATGCCGACGCCGCGTGGGCATGTGCGTCAGACGTCACCGGCATTCGGCATGCCCGCGAAGCGTGGGCATGGCACCCGGCTGGAAATAGGCAGGCTCAGGCTGGGGCGCGGGCGCGACGATAGTGTTCGCTGCAACGGCCGGCTGTCGACCTGTCTGGCGCCGCCTCAAGCGAGCGGCGCCGTTTGAATCCGAAACCGGTTCTCAGGAGACTCGTTGCGCTGCTTGCGCGTCGGCGAATTGGAAATGGCCGGGCAATCAGTCGCCCGGCGTAAGAGTATCCCGGAGCCAGCGCGGCCGATCCGTCGTGATGCCCGACACGCCCAAATCCCGCATGCGCCGAGCGGTGGCGAGATCGTTGACCGTCCAGACGTAAACGGGCAATCCGGCCGACTTCAAATGCTGCATCAGCTTGGAATCGATCGCGCCGCACGCCTTGAGATCGAGGCCGTCGACCGCGCCCTGCGCCTGCGCCGCGATGCTTTCGGCCGCTGGGCTCCATGGCGCGCCTTTGTCCGGCTGTTTGGGGCTGACCAACCAGAGCGATCGGTACTTGGGTAAGCGGCGTTTGGCTGCGGTGATCGTCGCAAAATTAAAGGCAATGATCACAATTTGCTCTGGCGAAACCTGGCTCGCTGCGAGGGTTTCCGCGAGCTTGGGTACGATTTCGGGCCCTGTTTTGAGCTCCAGAAACATGCCTTTTCCCGGCGGAACGGCCGCCAGGGCCTCGGACAGCGTCGGCACGCGCTGACCCGCCCATTTGGCCGCTTTGAACGAGCCGACGTCGAGCATTTTCAACTCCGCCAACGTCTGCGCGGCGACCGCTATGTCCACGCCGCCGGTCCGCTTCGAACCGGCGTCGTGCATAAGCACGATCTGCTGGTCAGCCGTGAGCCGCAAGTCCACCTCGACGAAGTCAGCACCTTGCTCAAACCCCAAGCGAATTGCGGCGAGCGTGTTCTCGGGCGCGTCTCGCGATGCGCCGCGATGGGCAACGATCGCGGGAGTCGCGGCAGTCGCGGTCCCGGCCGCAACAACCCATACAATGAGCGCGGTGTGAATTTTCGAGCGCATGCGTTCGTTCGATCCTAATCCAGCGGCTTGATGCGGATGTGGCGGAACTGCACTGGATCGCGGTGACCGGCAAAGCCGAAATGGCCGCGCCGCAGATCCTTGCCCGGGTGCGGAGTGTCTTTCATGAAATCGGTGACCTTGCTCAGGTCGGTGTCCAGAATGATCGAACCGTTCAGCTCGACCTTGATCGTCGAGCCGCGCACGGTGACTTCCTCGAAATTCCACTCGCCCGTGGGACGCAAGTACCCGCGCTGGGCCGGCACCAGCCCGTAAGCCGAGCCGTGGTACTGGCGCGGATCGAGTTGGGCATACTTGGGATCGTCGTTGTCAATCACCTGCAATTCGCACATGCCGGCATACGCGGGGCCGCCGCTGCCGGGATAACGAATGGCCAGGCCGTTGTTGCCGCCCGGCGGAAGCTTGAACTCGCAACGCACGACGAAATCGCCATATTCCTGTGCGGTATACACGACGCCGCCTTGCTTCGGCTTGCAGACGATTGCACCGTCGACGATTTCATAGTTGTCCACCGCCCCGGTCCAGCCGCTGAAATCGCGGCCGTTGAAGATCGGTTCGAAACCTTCTTCGCCGTGAGCCGCCAGCGTCCGATTTGCCTCGTCGGCAGGAATTTTGCGCACCCACACGTTGCGCCAGCGAATCTCCGAGCCGTGGGTCTGCAATTGAATCGGCCCGCGGGCAAACAAGGGAGCGGCACGATTGCCGGCCGCGTGAATCAGCTTCCGCACCGGGTCGTAGTCGGGACCATCGGGAGCTTTGGGCGTCGCCCGATCGAAATAGTTCTGCCACGTGGCATGGTCGACCACGAGCTTGTCGTTCAGCCAAACGCTGGTCCGCGCGCCGGTCTGCAGAATCCGAAAATGATTCCACTCGCCAAACGGCTTGTCGGCCAGCACCAGCGGGTCGCGGCCAGGGGCGTCGAGGGCGTTGTTGAACAGGCCGCCGGAACCCTTGCTCGCGCCGCGCGCCCAGCTCTTGCTCTCCGGCGTGTAATCCCAGATTTGCACCTGCGGCGTGCCGCGCAAGTACACGCCGCTATCGCCCTTGGGCAGCATCTTGTAGTCGACCAGCAGCTCGACGTCGCCGTAATCGCCATTGGTCGTGGCGTACGCTCCCTTGCCGTCGTTGACCATTTCGCCGTCAGCGACCGTCCAGTGCTGCTGCATGTCGGCCAGATCGTCGGCCAGTTTCTTGGTGCGCTCGGCGTCGGTCATGCCGGCGTAGCGGCGGAGGTCGAAGGTTCCCATGCCGTGCCAACCGGCGAGATCCCGGCCGTTGAACAAGGCGGTAAAGCCCGCGGGAACCGTGGTCTGGCCTTGGGCGAGTGGGCAGATAAGAACCGCCAGCAGACAGACGAGCAGCGAGCGTACGAGGCGCGGCATGATGCGAACTCCGATCGGGTTGAAAGTCTAGTGGCTGCCCGGCTGGCTTATTGGATGGATCGATTCCGGAAAAAAAGCCTGGTTGCGTTCCTTCTGCACTTGCTCGACGATCTGGGCCTCGATGTCTTCCGACCAGCGCGTCGGCAGGCCGTAGTAGACCATCGAGTTGAGCCCTTCGTAGCCCCCTTCGCGCAGCACCCGTAGCGAGGGGATGTAGGCCATCACGTCGTTCGAGTAGCCGGCGACCCAAGTCGTCGGGCCCAATTCCCGCTTCAATCGCAGAGCGTAATCGACGACGACCTCGCCTCCCAGAAAAATCCAACGCACGTCGCCCAATTGCCAAAGCTGCACGGGATAGGGATACGTCGTGGCCAGGGGCTGGCCGCTATCGAGCTGGGCCAGTAGCCGCTTGGCTCGCGCGGCAATAAACTTGTTGCGCGAGGCGGTGTCCTTGTCCAGTTCGTCGGGCCCCGGCGGCTTGTCGAGCCGCAAAGGTATCTCGTCGTAGATCGTCGTCAGCGAACCCTCGAGCGGCCGCGTCGCGCCGGCCAGCACTTCCTCGACCGACACGGCCAATCGCCGGCCATAGGCCTCGGTCATTTCCCAAGTTCCCTTGGGACGCGGGGCCTGGTCGCCGCCGCAACCGGCCCAAAACATCGCGATCGCATCGGTGTGGGCCGCCTCCAACGCCGCCTGGGCACAGCCGGCATAATCGCCCGACCAGCGGTATTCCACGTCAAGCACCGTCGGATGGCAAGCATAGCCGAATACCACGGCTTGCAGCTTGCCGCCGGGGTCGCGGACCGTCAAAACCGGAACGTCGAAATCGCTGGGGCCTCGCAGCCCGCCGAGTTCGCGCACGCGCGCTGCGTCCTGGCGCGTGTTCGTGCGGCGGTTCACGGCGATCGTGCTAAAGCCCTGGCCCCACGCGATGTGGCAGGGCCGCAGATGCTCGATCGCCTCGCCCGCCAGCGCCACCAGCTTGTCGATCAGTTGCCGGGTATACTCGTCGACCCGATGCTGCTGCGCTTCGTCGAGCAAGAGCAGGCCGTCCAGATTGCGGCCGATCGCCGGGCCGCAATGCGTGTGCGACACGTTGAGCGCGATCTGCCGGCGCTCGAGCCCGTAGCGCTTGGCCAGCAACTCGCACACTCGTTGCGACGTGGGGCGGTCGATGCCGACCAGGTCCATCGTGACCAGCAGCGCCCGATGGCCGGCGGCGTCTTGCAAAACCAGGGCCTTGGCCCACAGCTCTTGCTGCTTGCCTTCGGCCGGATGATCGCGGGGATAGCCCGACATCCAGACCGGCGCCGCGGGCGTGATGACGACTTTTGCCGCGCCGGCCTTCCAGCCCTGCACCGCATCGGCCGCCGCATCGGCCGCCGCATCGGTGGAGGCCGCGAGCAGTCCGATGGCGACAATGGCAGCCAGGGGCACGGCGAGGCGTTTCATCATGGTCCCTCCGTATCAATTTCCAATGGCACCGGCGGAGCGTGGGCGCGGCGCCTACTTCTTTGCCAGCAAATACGCGAGCAAGTCGGCCATTTCGCCGACCGTAATCTGCTTGTCAAAGCCCTGCGGCATAAACGAGCGGCCGGTATTTTGCAGTTCGTCGATCTCGCTGCGTAAGATCGTCTTGTGCGCGCCGTCGGCCTGCGTGATCGACAGGCTGGTGGCCGTTTCGGCGGTAATCAGGCCGCTGACGACTTGCCCGTCGGTGGTCACGAGCACATACACCAGAAAGTTCGGCTTCACCTCGCGATTGGGGTCCAGGATGTTGAGCAACACGCTTTCGGCCCCGCGATCGCCGATCGCGTGCAGATCGGCGCCCAGCTTCCGGCCGAAGTTTTCCAGTTCATGGCAGCCCGCGCAATTCTTGCGGAATATCTCACGGCCGCGGGCCACGTCGCCAGGCATGCTCAGGGCCGCTCGATTGCGGGCGACCACTTCCGCCGGCGTCGACGAAGCCTGGCCGGCCAGGACGTGCTCGGCCAGTTGCCGCACGGCCGGATCCGGAAACGTGCGCAGCCGCTCGGTCCGCACGGAGTCGACTTCGGCCCGGGCAATTCGCTGCTGCTCGACGGCCCGCAGCAGGCTTTGGGCCCAATTGCCGTGACTGAGCAGCGTCTCCAGCGCCGAGTCGCGCACGCGCGGACTGAGCGACGGCCAGACGTCCAGCAGCAGTTCGGCTACCTCCGGCTCGCGATAGCTCGCCAGGTGCTCGACCACCGCCAGTTGTACGTGCTCGGGTTGCCGCGGCTCGAGCAGCGGTTCGAGCGTGTGGCGAACTTGCTCGAGCGGCAGCAGCGCGAGCGTCTCGATGGCCGATGTTCGCGCCCGGGCTGTTTGCTTCGGGTCGATGGCCGTGCGCCTGGCGGCCTGAACCACCTGGCTCCAGAGCAGGGCTGTGTTTCCTTCCAGCGGCGGCAGGGCGCTGTGCGGCGGCCGCCCGGCCACGAGGCGCCGGATCATCAGTTGGCCGAGAGCGTTTTCCGACCCAGGTAGACTGTTCACCACCTGGATCACGCGGTCGACGTCGGCGGCGCGCTTGGCTGCTCCGATCTGCTGTGCGAGCTGACCCAAGAGATCTTTGCCGCCGGCAGTGGTGCGCCACGAGCGATTTTCCATGAGCACGGCGAACAGCGCTCCGGCGCGGCCAGCGGACGAGCACAGGATCCCCAGCGAAGTCCAACGATCGGCCCCATTACGCTCGGCGAGCCGGGCCAGCAGTCCGGTCACGCGAGGTTGCTCGAAATAGCCCAGCGAGAACGCCGCCTGGCAGCGGACGCGCGGCTGCGGGTCGTCGCACAACGTGGCCAGCGCGCTGAGCACGGCCTCGTCGCCGGCAAATCGCTCGGCCAGGATCGCCGCGTTCTCGCGCAGCTCGGGCTGCTCATCGCCGAGCGCCCGCACGACTTCGCCGGCTTTGAGGGCATCCAGAGCGACCAACGTATACAGTGCGTGCAACCGCGCCAGCGGCGACGGCGAGCCGGCAGCCAGGCGATGCAAGGCCACGGTCGCCGCCGGATCGCGGCGCTCGGACAGCAACCGCGCGGCCGTGTCGCGATGCCAACCGTCGGGGCTGGCCAGCAACTCGACCAGATCGCCGGTCGTGGCCCGGCCCAAACGCGGCGGCTCGGGCCGTTGAAATTTGTCGGGACGAATGCGATAAACCCGGCCGCGATCGACGCCAGCCGAAGGATCGAGTTGTTTGACCAGGTTGTCGGGCATGAACACCGCGCCTTCGATCAATTCGCGATACATGTCGACGACATACAGACAGCCATCGGGGCCGCCAGCGATAAACACGGGCCGGAACCAAATCTCTTTCGACGCCAGGAATTCGACCTTCTCGTGGGCGCGAACGGCCTTAAACGGCACTCCGCTGGGTGCGAGCCGCGCCTGGTAGACCAGGTTGTTGGCCACTTCGCCGACAAACACGCTTCCCTGGTATGCGGCCGGCAACGTGTCGCCGCGATAGATGGTGATGCCCGTGGCGCTGGTGAAGATGTTTGACACGATGCCTTCCTCGCGGCT
>DATCFX010000255.1:0-7428 GCA_036509275.1 Pirellulales bacterium
GTCAGCCCCGGCAAGACGTTGTTCTTCATGGCCTGGTTCAAAGGCTGCATCACCATCGAGAAAACCCATCCGCTCGAAGGTGGCTATCTGCGGCTCAAGTTCCGCCGCGACCGGCGGCCCGGCATGCCGCTGGAACCCGCCTGGCGATTCTATCCCAAGTACCTGGTCGAAACGGTCTGGAAGCAAATCCAGTGGCTCGCGCTCTACGTGCGCCTGCGGCTGATTTATCTCAAGCACAAGCACGACCCGCGCCGCCACGAGTACATGGACCTGGCGCTAGAGCCGGTGGCCGACGACGAAACCGAGACGCGAGAACTCTTCCAGTCGGAGGCCGCCGTGGCCTTTGTCGGCCAAATGCACAAGCGCGATGAAGCCCGCCGGCCGAAGGCCGCCTGAGGATCCCGGTTATGCACGGGCCCGGCGCAGAAGCGAGACGACTACGGCGATTTGGCCAATTCGGCCTGGATGGCTTGGATCACTTTCGGGTCGTCGGGTTCGGTGCCGGAGCCGAAGCGGGCCACTACCTGGCCGTCGCGCGATAGCAGAAACTTCTCGAAGTTCCACTTGATCGGCCCGGCAAACTTGGGGTCGGACTCTTTCGACGTCAGGAACTGGTATAGCGGGCATTGGCCGGCGCCCTTGACCACGACCTTCGAAAACATGTCGAAGGTCACGCCGTAGTTCTTGTGGCAAAACTCGGCAATTTCGGGATCCGTGCCCGGCTCCTGCTGGCCGAACTCGTTGGCCGGAAAACCGAGCACCGCCAAGCCTTGTGAATGGTACTTTTTATACAAGGCCTCGAGCGGCTCGTATTGCGGCGTGTAGCCACACTGGCTGGCCGTGTTCACGATCAGCACGACCTGGCCCTCGTAATGCGACAGTTTCACCGGCTTGCCAGAGAGGCTTTTCATCGTAAAGTCGAGAGCGGCGGGCACGGGCTGATCTCCGGCGGCCAGGCAGTTAAAAGCGGTCAGGGCCACGGCAAACCCAGCCACCACAAAGAAAGTCGAGACCATCAAACGCATCGCGCGACTCCTCTAAGTTGATTGCAAAACATCCGTTTGGCCGCCCAACGCCAGTTGCGGCACGCGATCCGGCTCGCGGCGCTTGATCAGGCAGACTTCGTTGCCGTTGGGGTTGCGCTGCACTTCGTCCATGAACATCCGCATCAATACCAGCCCTCGCCCGCTGGAACGGGTGAGGTTGGCCGGATCGGCGGGGTCGGGAACTTGGGTGGGGTCAAAGCCCGGCCCGTCGTCGCGAATGACAAACCGGGCCGACTCGCGCGAGATGGCCACGTCGACGTGGATTTTCCGGTCGCGATAGGGCTCTTTTTGCGAACGCTCCAGGAGCGGGTTACCGCCCTGGGGACACAGCAGGCTGGAGCGCAACTCTTCCAACTGATCGGCGTTCATTTCCAGGTTGCCGTGATACAGCGAATTGAGCAGGGCCTCTTCCAGCGCAATGGCCATTTGCACCCGGGCCGTGTCGTCCACCAGCCCCACGGCTGCGATCCACTGCTGCAACTGATCCACTAGCGGCGGAATCAAGCTGCTGTCGTTGGGTAGCACATAGCGCACCCGCCGCTCGCGCACGCAATCCAGCAATTGCTTCTGCTGGCGGCTGCTGCGGGCCAGGCACAGCACATTCTGCACGGTGGCGGCCAAGTGCCGCGGCAGCTCGGTCTTGGGCACGTAGCTGGCCGCGCCGCTCATCAGCGCTTGCACCGCCACCGCTTCGCTGCCGTGCGCCGTCATCAAAATCACGGGCACCAGCGGAAACTTGCGGCGCACCTGCTCGACCAACTCCAGACCGTTGAGCACCGGCATTTGCAGGTCGGTAACGACCACGTCGGGCGGTGCGGCGGCAATCCGCTCCAGGGCATCGGCGCCGTCGACGGCGTATTGAATCGACAACTCGCCCGATTTTTCCAGGAGCTTTCCGGCCAATCGACGGTCGACCGCCGAGTCATCCACGATGAGGACCGTAGTCATGGCCGCGCTCGCCTCAAGAGACCGAGTCAATGGCTGGTTGCACCCCACCCAAAGTACCATCCCCGGCGGCGAAGTCCAGTTGGCGTTCAGGAAATCGGTCGCTGGCCGCCAGCAGTCCCCCGTCCGGCACTCGGACATGGCGGCTGGCCCTCAAATCTTGGGTTCCCAGCCGCGGCGGTACTCACGCGTCCAGAGGGTCGCGGCCTCGTCGTCGCCGGTGATGCAGGCCTTGGCCGGATCGAAGTTGACGGTCCGCCCAGTGCGGTAGGCGATATTGGCCAGGTGGCACAAGGCCGTGCTTTTGACCCCCTCCTCGATCTCGGCGGTCAGCGGGCTCCCCTCGCGAATCGCCTGAAAGAAGTTCGCCACGTGGGTGTTGTTGCTCACCTTGACCGGCGATTGCTCAAGTTGCTTGCCTTTCGGGTCGTAGAAGGTGATGGCTTTGCCAATGACCAGCGTGCCTTTTTCGCCATAAAAGGCCGCGCCGAATTCCGAGCCTTCGATCGGCTGCCGGTTCCACGTGCGCATTTCGTTGGTGATCGAAGCACCGTCGAAATCGAACGTCGAAATCAGCGTGTCGGGCGTCTGCTGATCGTCGTCGAAATGGTACCGGCCGCCACCGCTAGTGACGCGGTGCGGGTAATCGACTTTCAAACCCCAGCGGCACAGGTCCAGCGCGTGGATGCTGTTGTTGCCCACCTCGCCGGTGCCGTAGTTCCAGAACCAATGCCAATTGTAATGCACCAGATTGTCGACATACGGCCGCTCGACGGCCGGGCCTTGCCACAAATCGTAGTCCAGCGTGCTGGGCACCGGCACCTGCGTGCCATGCCCGATGGGCTGCCGCAGGCTCGTGGTCCAGGCGCGTGACAGCAGGACGCGGCCCAGCTCGCCGGCATGCAGCCGAGCGATGGCTGTGACGATACTGTCGCTGGAGCGCCGCTGCGTGCCCAACTGCACGACGCGCTGGTGCTTGCGGGCGGCGGCCACGAGCAGCTCGCCTTCGCGGCCGTTGTGCGAGGCGGGTTTTTCCACATACACGTGCTTGCCGGCGGCACAGGCCAGGATGGCGGCCGGGGCGTGCCAATGGTCGGGCGTGGCGATCACCACGGCGTGGACCGCCTTGTCGTCCAGCGCGCGGCGGAAATCGCGCACCGCTTGCGGCACCTTCCGTTGTTTGACCGCCACGGCCTTCAACCCTTTCTGAAGCGCGCCGTCTTCGGGATCGCAAACGTAGCGAATCTCGACCCCCGGCTGCGAGGCAAACGCCGGCGCCAATTGCGAGCCGCGGTTGTTGGTGCCGACCAAGGCTACGCCCAGCGTCTCGGGCGGCGCGTCGGCGCGGGCGGATCCGGCGGCATGCACCATCGAGAAAGCCGTCGCCAGGGCGGCAGTTTGTCCCAGGAATTGACGGCGATCGCAGGCGCGAGACATGAGAGAGGCTCCGAGGCTAATGACGAAGGATGAATGCGGAAGGATGAATGGCAGGCATTTGAAATCCCGCGCGGTCGGCACGAGTGCCTGCCGGCGAGCGGGCCATTCAGCATGCCAGCCCGAGGATGCCGATGCAAGCGATCGGCAAAAATTGAGGCCGCGGTGTCAGGCCCTGGCCCGCTCAGCGCCAGCGGTCAGACGCTGCGGCGCCACCGCCGAGCCCTGACTCGCGACCGCCGACTTTAGATCCTTCACGATAAAGGGATCTAGAAAATACGGATCGAAGGAACGGAACACTAATCGACGCTAATCTACACTAATCAGAATTAGTGGAAATCAGTGAGAATTAGTGTTCCTCTCCTCCTATTCACGATCGCTTCTGGAGCCAGCAATCGTGCGCGGTACGATTTCGAGATCAGGTCCAAGCGCGGCGCTGGCGCGAGCTGGGGATCTTCATGGCCTTGCGGTACTTGGTCACCGTGCGGCGGGCCACTTTGAGCCCGTGCTTTTCGAGTTCCTTGACGAGTTCGTCGTCGCTATAGGGCCGGTGCTTGTCCTCGGCGTCGATGATTTCATGCAACTTCAGCCGGACCGTGTCCCAGGCGACTTCGTCGCCGTCGGCACTCACGGTGCCGCCGCCGAAAAATCGCTTGAGCGGAAAGATGCCGCGCGGCGTCTGGATCCACTTGTCGTCGACGGCGCGGCTGACGGTCGTGACATGCACGCCTACCTTGTCGGCGATCTGCTGCATCTTCAAGGGCTCGATGAACTCCGGTCCCTTGTTCAGAAATTCGAGCTGATGGTCCACAATGGCCTGCGCCACGCGCGTGAGCGTGTTGCGGCGCTGCTCGATCGATTCGATCAGCCATTGGGCCGAGTTGATCTTGCGCTTGATCCAGTCCTTCTCTACGTCCGTGGCCGTGCCCTGCATCAGCAGCTTGCGGTAATACGGGCTGATGAACAGGCTGGGCGTGCGGCCGTCTTCCAGCACCACCTTGTAATGGCCGTTTTCGGATTGTTCGAGAAACACGTCCGGCGTGACGGTCGGGGCGTGTACCTCGGTGAATTCGGCACCCGGCTTGGGATTCAGCTTGCGCAGCTCGGCCAGCGCCTCCTGGATCAGCTCGAGCGAATAGCCGGTGCGGCGCTGAATGACCGGCAGCCGGTTGTGCTCCAGATCCTCCAGGTGGCTGGAGATCAGCGTCCGCAGTTGATCGTAGCAGTGCATGCCCGGCATCAGTTGCAGCAGCAGGCACTCGCGCAGGTCGCGGGCTCCCACGCCCGGCGGATCGAGCTTCTGCACCACGGCCAAGGCGCGCTGCGCCAGGCCCAACTGTTCGGGCGGGGCGTTGGGGTCGATGATGTCTTCCAGCCGCCCCTGCAAGTAGCCGTTGGCATCCAGGTTATAGATGATCCGTTCGGCCATTTGCCGGGTGTCGTCGTCCGGGTCCCACCAGCCGAGCTGGTCGCGCAGGTAATCCTGGAGCGATTGGGGCCGGGCCACCATGTTGGCCATCGCGTCGTGCTTGCGGTCGCCTTCTTCTTCCAACCGCGTGCTGGAGAGCCGTGGCCGCTCGTCGAACGAGTCCGGCCAGTCCTGGTCCATGTTCAACAGCCGCTCGAAATCGGCCTCGTTGTTTTTTGTCTCGTCAACGACCAGCTCGCGCTCCTCCGAGGTCGGCGCGTCCGGATTCTCCACTTCGACCTCTTCGTCGGGCAGGTCCGGATCTTCCTCCCGCAACTCGAGCACGGGGTTTTCCTGCAACTCCTGTTCGATGCGTTCTTGCAACGCCATGATCGGCAGTTGCAGAATCTCCATCGATTGGATCATCCGCGGAGCCAGCACTTGGCGCTGGGACATCCGCATTTCTTGACCAAATGAAAGTCGCATAGTCGTGAACTCGATTCGAGCCCCTAACTCAACACTCGCAAGCCGCAAAACCCGCGGAAAAACCACTATACCGCAAGCATTTAGTTAGGGGCTGTTAAAACTTCTGCCGGCCGGCGAGGGCGTCGGCC
Organism: Pirellulales bacterium; assembly: GCA_036509275.1. Lineage (GTDB taxonomy): Bacteria > Planctomycetota > Planctomycetia > Pirellulales > PNKZ01 > DATATB01. Next base: position 5,448 of record DATCFX010000255.1, read on the forward strand.
AGGATCTCTCTATTGGCAAATTCTAGCACGCTGCCGGTCGTAATACCTCGGGCCAACCGCGTAATCTCGAGAGGCCCTGGATCCACTCCAGATGCCTCTTGACCGGCCCCGGACGGCACGTCGGCCAGGCGGTTGGAAATATAGAGCGCCGTGCCGTCGCCTTCGAGCGTCGGGTTGGTGCCCATGATGACTTCGCGAAAGCCGCCGCCGCGCACCCGCTCGATTAGCGCGTCGATCGTGAGTTGCTCGGGGCCGACGCCCTCGAGCGGCGCGATGCGGCCCAGCAGCACATGATACAGGCCGCGATAGTTGCCCGCCTGTTCCAGGGCCAGCAGATCTCGCGGCTGCTCGACGACGCACAACAGCCCGCGGTCGCGGCGGGGATCCTGGCAGATATTGCACTCGTCGCCTTCGGCCAGGTTGTAGCAGACGCGGCAATGATGCACGTTTTCCTTAACGTTGCGAATCGCGTCGGCCAGCGACAGGGCCTCGCTCGCGTGGATCCGCAGAATATGATAGGCCAGCCGCTCGGCCGTTTTTTTTCCGATGCCGGGCAATTTAGCGAATTCGTCAACCAGCCGGGTTACTGATTCAGTCAGTAGCGTCACGTCCGTGGTTCCTCCCCGTATGGCTTGCGCGCCTGTTGGCTTGCTGGCGGCCCCCAGGGCGGCGCCCGGTTGACTACGATCCCTCGGTTGGCGGACCGCCGGTGAGCTTGGCCAGCGCCTCGTCCAAACCGGGCAGCGGCATGTTGCCGGCCAAGGACTTCATCGCTTCGGCGTGCAATTGCTTGCCCTTGTTCAGCGCTTGGTTGACGGCGCCCCGGACCAGATCCTCGATCAGTTCCCGGTCGCCTTGCTGGAAGAGGTTCGGATCGATGCGGCAGCCGAGCACCTCGCCCAGGCCGTTGACTTCCACCTCGACCAGTCCACCGCCGGCGCTGCCGGTCGCTCGCCGGCCCTTGAGATCTTGCGTCAAGGCCTCGAGCCGGCCGCCCAAGGACTGGGCCTGCTTCAGAAATGAGCCGAGATTGCCTAAGCCGCTGAACACGCCGGACACTCCATCGGAGTTTGCACGCCTGATTTTTCGGTCAATGAACGCTAGGGTTCGGGGTTCTCCACTCGCACCGGCCGCGCTTCGAACAACTCCATCGCCCGCCGCACCAGCGGATGCTGCGTCGCTTCCTGTAGCCGCTGCTGGCTCGCACTGGCGCGTGGCCGCGGCTGGCTGGGTTTTTCGTCCGGCAAGTCGGGCAAAGTGGTGAATTCCACCCGGATCGGCTGCCCCGTTACCGTCAGCAACGCTTTTTCCAGCTTAGCGACCTGCTCGGGCCGCTCGCAGAAACTCTTGCAAGAAGTATACTTCTTGCGAAAACCAAGGACCAGCCGATTTGGCGCGCTAATTGCTAAATGATCGCACACGCCAGCTTGCGCGCCCGTCAAATCCGAAAGCTGTTCGAGCACTTGCTTCCAGATTTGCGGAAGCTGCTCGCCGGCCAGCGGCGATTTGCTTTCCGGTTCGCGCGGGGGGCTGGCTGCGGACTCGGCTAAGTCAGCTTTTTTTTTTGGCTCCGGCTGGACAGTTACCGCCGCTGGCCGCAATTGGCTGGCCTGCGGACCCGGGGGAGCCGGTGAACCTGATGACGCCGGCGAACTCGGTCGACTGACCGCTGGCGACGCTGGCAAACTACCGCCGGCGGCCACCTGTTCGACGAGCGTTGGCAGCCAGTCGAGATCCGCGAGGCTGCAAATCCGCACCAGCGCCAGTTCGGCCAACGTGCGGCCGTGCGTGCTGTAGCGCAGCCGCGTGAGCGTTTGATCCAGGATTTGCATGATCGCCAGCAGCACGCTGACGCCCAACTGCTGGGCGGCCGCCCGCACGTCGGCCCGCTGGGCGGGAAGCACGTAGAGCAGCGCATCGTCGGGACAGCCCACGGCGGCCACCATCAGATCGCGGAAGTAGCCCAAGAGTTGATCCAGCA
>DATCFX010000256.1:0-2119 GCA_036509275.1 Pirellulales bacterium
GAATCTCGTACAGGCTGACGGCCACCGGCAGCTTGCGCGTGGCCGCGGGCGTGCCCGCCAGCCAGCCGCTGGCGGCCAGCGCCACCTTGTCTTCGGGCGAGAGCGTTTCGTCATCGCAAAACTGGCCAAAGGCGGCCAGCCGGTCGAGCGTGTTGAGATTCAGCTCGCGCGTGATCTCTTCCAGGATCAGGGCCAACTGGGCCTTGTAGATCGAGTCCTTGATCTTGGCCACTTCGGCCTTGAGCTTTTCGAGCAGTTGGTTGCCGCGCTGGAAGTCGGCCTGGTACTGCTCGAGCATCTGCCGCACGGCTTGCAGCGTTTCGCCGGCTACGTCTTCGGTCGGAAACTCCTTGAGCTTGGCCAGCACCAGCCCGTGCTGCCCCGCCTCGCGGCGCGTGCGGAGCTCGGCCAGGATGCGCCGCGCGTAGCCCTGGTGCAGCCGGGTCACGACGGGGCCGAACTGGTCCTTGTTTTCCGGAAAATCGCGGACGACGGCCTTCAGTTTTTCTTCGGCTTCCTTGTAGCGCTCGCACTGATTGTAGAACCGCACGACGCGCAACCGCTGGTCGAGCTTCTTGGGATCGGTGAGCTTGGTCAGGATTTTGTCCAACTCGTCCAGCGGAATGCTGCTGGTGGAAATGCGCATGTCCCACTTCACCGCGCGGCCCTCGATCTGCAAGGCTTCAACCTTGGACCAGTGCGGCGTCAACTCGGTGATTCCCTGCACGATCGGCAGCAAGCCCGCCACGGTGACCATCGCCACGCGGCGGCGTCCGAACTCGTCGAAGTGCGTGACTTCGGCCAGCGGGCCGACGGAGCCCACCACCGCGCCCAATCGCGGGACGGGTTGCCGGAGATAGATCTTTTCTTCCGCATCGCCCAGCGCGCTCTGGTTGGCCTCCTGAATGCGCTGCCGGGGGACGAACGTGCGGCGCAAATTGTCGTCGCTAAACACGATCGAGCGGACCTCCAGGCCCTCCTTCGACTTGACCGTGTTGGGATTGTCGGCCATCGAACCGAGCTGCGCGATGCTGCCGTCCAGCGCGCGGCCATCCTTGAGCGTGATCCGCGCGGCCAACGCCTCGGCCAGCCCCGCAGCCGCCAGCGCCACCATCAACAGCCGCGCTCCCAGGGGCATCAAGTGCCGGCGTCTCATGGTGCGATTCTCGTTGGTAACTTGGGCAGGACAAAGGCCAGTTGCCCCGGACGGATCGACGTGGAACACTACCTCGGCGCCGATCCTACGCTCTTCATTCTGGCCCAGCCACGTGCTAAGTCAACGCGACCAGCCGCAAAGCCACCGCAGCCGGCAGCCTCCGATCCCCGCCCGACCGCAGAATTGACAGATTCCGAACAATTGGCAAAAACTAGGCGGCCCGGGCAAGCTCTCAGACGCAGGAACGGCCAAAAAATGACTTTTCAGCCACCCCTCTCCCCCTTGCGGGAGAGGGCAGGGTGAGGGTCAAAAAAAAGACGGAAGTTATTTTTCGGTCGATCCGCATGGACTCTTTCATGGCCGCCGCATGATTACCCGCCGCGTATTGCTGTGTCTTGCGAGTTGCTCGGCGCTGATGCCCGTGCCGCTGGCCGTATTGGTGGGGCTGGGGCGGTTATTGGCTGCCGTGGGCGACGCGGCAGGGGCGCGGGTGGTCGATGCGGTCGCGTTGGCCGTAGGGGTGGCCTGGGCGGTAGGGCTGATCGGCCTGGTCTTGGGCCTGGCCGCTTACACCTTGTTTCCGCCGGACGACCGACCCGGCCAGTAGCCGATTGCGCCCTGCCGCCGGACCTCTCACGGTGGCGTATCCTTGAGCCGTGTATTAGCTTGAACTGGCAGGGGCGTTGCGACGCCGCCAGCAGCCTGCCGGTCGGTTTTGTTCGGCCCAACCGATTCCACCGCTATGCCGGTTCAATTTTATTGTCCGCACTGCCGCCAACTGCTCAAAGTTGGCCGACGCAAGATTGGCACGCTCGTGGCTTGCCCGCGTTGCGGCTCGCCAACGGTCGTGCCCAACGCTCAAAGCGGGGCCACGCCGCTGGCCGAGGAATCGGTCGCTGGGTTCGAAGACGTCAACGATCTGCTGCGGCAGGCACCAGCCGCGCCGCAGTTTGCGACTCCCAA
>DATCFX010000257.1:0-1459 GCA_036509275.1 Pirellulales bacterium
TGGGCTTTCAGATCGTGCCGGGCGAACATCCTATTGTGCCGATCATGCTGGGCGACGCGGGACTGGCTTCTCGCATGGCCCAGCGGTTGCTGGAAAAGGGCGTGTACGTGATCGGTTTCTGGTATCCGGTCGTTCCGCAAGGCAAGGCGCGGATCCGCACGCAAGTTTCGGCAGTTCATACGGCCGACGACCTGCGATTTGCCGTCGAGGCGTTTGCGGCGGTGAAACAGGAATTGGCCATCGGCTGAGTTTGGAAGGCTGGCCGCGGCCGGAATCGCGCCGAGTGGTCACCCTCTGCGGATTGTCGGCCAGGAGGGCCCAGCGCCTGTGACAGATCACCGCATATTGAGGCGTTTCCGTCGGATTGCGCGCTGAGTGCGCCCCGACGCGGCTCCGCCACGCACACCACTGTCAGCTTTTTTTCGAAATTAGTTTTGATGCCCGGCAACGTAAAGGCTACAGTCAACCCTGCACCGCGTTCTCGCGTTGTGTTTGCTGGGGCAAACTGGCGACGATTTCAACTGGCCCGCTGGGCCGGGAATTTCCATTAGCCTCGATTGTTCTTGATCCGCAACAGCTCGCCCCAATCTTCTGACCTTGTTTGCCGGGGTTCAGACGGTTCCGCCGGGGAACGAGCCTACGGTCTTGAGAACCAGGGTTGGGGGGGCATGAAACCCGCGGCGCGTCCGAGCGGCGAACGGCGTCGCCGGGATTCTTCACCCCAGGCTTGCGCCACCGGCGGTAGAATCGTTGGCTGCGCATATCAATGCGTGGCCGACGACCTGCGACAATGCATCGGGGCGAGTAGCACGTAATCCGTTGAGCTGAGACTTTAGAAGGGGACCAGTCATGGCGTCGCAAGCATCTCGAGATCGTCAACGTCGAGCCAAACGCCGGCGGACCACGAGCTTACTGGAATACCTGGTTTCCGGTGGCTCCGAGGCCAGTCGACGGCGGCGTCCACTGGCCGCGTACAATCGGTCGCTCACGCTCGAACGGCTGGAGAATCGCTGCCTGCTGGCCACGTTCACCGACGCGGCGCCGGCATTGAACCTGGTGCTGGCCGCCAACCAGAACGTGGGCATTATTAGCACCGGCACAAACTACGATCTCACGCTCAGCTCGGGCACGTGGACCGGCACCGACGACGCCAATGTCACGGGCAACGGGTCCGCCACGCTCGTCGTCACCAATGCCGGCCTGAGTGCCTTCACCACCGACATCAACATCACCGACGCCGGCAGCACCGGGGGCGACGGCGTCACATTCAACACCAGCCAGGCGTCGGGCTATTTTAATAGTTTCAACATCGCGCTCTCGAATGCTACGACGACATCGGCCCTGGCCTTCAATGGCGCTACCAACTTCGAGAATTCCGCTTCGCTGTCGGCCGCGGTCGATGGCAGCGTCGTCATCAACTCCGGCGCGAGCCTCACGAGCTATGCCGGCTCGATCGTGC
>DATCFX010000258.1:0-1786 GCA_036509275.1 Pirellulales bacterium
TCGAGCTCGTCGCCGAGGTCACGCAATGCATTCCACGGTTCTTGACCGGCCAGAGCGGATCGCTTCAATACGGCATCGATCCGCAGGAATGGCGCGCAGCCGGATATTTCTGCGGCCGCCTCCAACGCTTCCTTAACCGACCCGCGAACCAGCCGTTCCAACGCGATGAGGTCAAGGAAGAAGTCCAGTGCGTCACGAAACTCAGCGCGAGCCTTGGCCGCTGCCTCCTTGGCTTCCGCCGTGGGTAACGTCCACAGGTAGCCGCCGAGCACGAGACCAGCCACCACCGGAATGGCGAACGGCACATTGATGCCCAACATCAGAAATGTCGTAGTCAGGATCGGCGGTGTGCAAAGGCCAGCCAGCGCCAACGCCACCTTGCGGGCGGCAAGCTGCGACCTGGTCCACCCCAGCACCCGAAGGTCGGCGTCGGCGACACCGAGATGGTCCTCAAGTAGTTCGGCGATCGAAGGCGGCAGCCATTCCCACTGGCTCCGCGGCCGCGGCGTAGCGGTGCGATGCACAGTGACCGCCGGGGCGTTCAGTTGTGCAAGAGCCGCTTGCAGCGCAGGCGGCGCGGGCCGTAGCGAACGGATCGCGAGCACTAAGCCGCACGTAGCAAGCATGCCGCCGACACCCATCAGCTGCAGCGCGGTCATCGCGAAACCCCGGCCGACGGCGGGTCGCTGAGCACAGTGGGACGGCGAGTTGGTTGCGACATACGTCGCAGCCAACGAAGCGCAACCGCGAAGATGCCAACGACGACCAACATGGCCAGTTCGCCAGGTAGCGTCGAGTACGGGCTGAGGAACCGGCGCGCGAACACGATCTCTGCGAGGATCAACAGGGCGGTAGCGATCACGATCGTGCGAGTATCCGAACGCGGCTTCGCCCGTTCGGCCTCGATTTCGCGGACCATCCTTACGCGTTCGTCGAGATCGTCTGCTAGGCCGGACAAAACCTCAGCAAGCCCGGCCCCGCCATGACGGCTGCGGAGAATCAATGCGCCAGCAACCTTCTCGGCAGCCCGGTTATCCACCTCCGCGCAGAAGGTGCGCAATGCGGTTTCTATGCCCTGCGGGCCCATCCGGCTTACCAAGGCTGCGACCTCACCTGCGATCGCCGTAGGGCACGCGGGCAATGAGCGGCGCAGAGCCGCGTCCAAAGAGCCAGCTGCGCCGGAGCGCAGCAGTTCCGCGAGGCGCCGTGTCCATTGACCGATCGCCTCGGTTCGGGTGATGTCACGTTCGGCCGCTTTCTTCCCACCGAGTACCGAAGGTACGAACCACACACCCAGACCGACTCCGGCCGCCGCGACCGGCCACCCTGTGATGGCGAACACCGCGAGGCCTGCTGCAGCTGCGACAAAGTGGCCGCGCCTTAGCCGAAGCTGCCCCAGTCGGCTCTGGCGGGAGCTTCGCCACGGCGGTTGATCCACGCCGCGGGCACGCAGGACGGCCACCAACGCGACGAGACCGCAGGACGCAAGCAGCCCACCCACGCCGAAGAGCAACACACCAGGCGTCATGACGCACGGTCCCGCTGACCTATGGGCCAGTCCGACAGTTCCGATCGAAGCCACGCGGTGTTGAATCCCACGTCGGCCAGGCGCGTTGCCATCGGCACACTCAAGGAGCCCGGCACCGGCCGTCCACGTCCGTCTTCGCCCGGCTTGAAAATTGACGTGGCGTCGGGATATTGGCTGTCGCCGACATTTCCAAGCTCAAGGATCTCAGTGACGTAGCGGCTGTTATGCCGATCGCGGTCCACATGGACAACGAAGTCG
>DATCFX010000259.1:0-5359 GCA_036509275.1 Pirellulales bacterium
GCAACCGCAAGGAAAGCATGCTCAAGCGCGCTGCCTATGCGGCGTTTTACCGGCTGCTGCGCGCCATCAGCGAAATCGACATTCCCCTGGACAGTGGTGATTTCTGCATCATGGGCCGCCGCGTGGTCGATGCCCTCAACGCCATGCCCGAACGCATGCGCTTTGTCCGCGGCATGCGTAGCTTCGTCGGCTTTCGGCAGGTGGGGCTAGAATACGACCGCGCGGGACGGGGGGCGGGCAAGCCGAAATACACGCTGACGTCGCTGGTGGGGCTGGCCATCGACGGGCTGGTGAGCTTCAGCAATTTTCCGCTGCGCCTGGTCACCAAGCTGGGCATCGTCGCGGCGGTGCTGGCCGTCATCCTGGTCGTGGCCACGGTGATCGACGCCATTGCCCGGCGGTCCGCGCCGCACGGCTGGGCCAGCACGATCGTCGTGGTGCTGGGCATGGGCGCCGTTCAGCTGCTAAGCCTGGGTATCTTCGGCCAGTACCTGCGCTTGATCTTTCTCGAAGCCAAAGGGCGGCCGTTCTACATCATCGCTCGAACCCGTTCTCGGAACACCACCTCGGTCCAGCCAACGAGCCCCACGCATGATTACGACCTGGAGCCAGGGCATCGCCGACGACGCGATGGCGCAGGAAATCCTTCTCGAGCTGCGTAGCGCGGTGCGGCGCCATCCGTGGTGGCTCGAGCGCGGCACGCTGACACTCGAGCTGCTCACGCGGCTGGGCCTTCGGCCGCCGGCCACGGTGCTGGACGTGGGCTGCGGCTGGGGCGTGACGCTCGAATTGCTCGAACAACGCGGTTACCGGGCCACGGGCCTTGATATTTCGCATGCGACACTTGAGCAACTCGACTGCCCGACCCGCGAGCTGATCGAAGCCGACCTGACGCAGGATCTGCCGTGCGGCGCACCGCAATTCGATGCGGTTCTCGCGCTGGACGTGATCGAGCATCTCGACGACGATGCGGCGGCGATTCGCCGCCTGGCCTCGCTGGTGCGGCCAGGTGGCTATACGGTCGTCAGCGTGCCGGCGCTGCCGGAACTCTATTCCGAGTTCGACTTTGTCCAAGGGCATCGCCGCCGCTACACCCCCGACGATTTGCGCTTGGCGTTTCGTGGCACGGGCTTGGAACTGCGGCAGGTCTTCTGGTGGGGACAGTGGCTTGTTCGAGTCTTGAAGCGTCAACGTGGGCGGATCAAAGGCCGGCCGGGGGATTCGCCGGTCGCGGTTTATCAGCGCTACCTGCAATTGCCGCCGAGGCCTCTGCCTCTGATTTTGCGCGGGCTGCTGGCGCTGGAGCGCGGCCGAGCGCTTGATTCCAAGCTGACGTGCGGCACCTCGCTGTTTGCGGTGGCCCGCCGCGTGGAAACGGCTGCCGTTTCGTCATCCGATTCCGGACCGGGGGCCAATTAAACCGAGGTTTCCGCCCCCACAGCACGACGATCGTCCGCCGGTCGGTCGGGGCGCAGCGTCGGAAAGAACGGCAGCTAGCGCGCGACCGGCTGGCTGCTTTGCGCGGCCAATGCGGCTGGTTTCCAGACGAAGAACGTGAGCCGGTCGCGTTCGGTCATATAGCGGCTATTGATTTCGGTCGCCACGCGCAGCACGTGGGCCTCGCCACGCTGGTGCAGCATTTCCGCGACGTGAATCGGCGCCAGCACGAAATACTCGTTGTGCGGCTGGCGTTCGACTTCCTCCGTGAAATAACTCGGCGTATCGATCCGCCGCAAGGGCGGCTGAAGATAATAGGTGATTTGATTCTCCGGCAGGTTCAGCATGTAGAGGGTCTTACCCGGCGGCATGGCCCTATTGATCCTCGCGGCCAACTCCGCCTGGTGGCGATACGAGTCATGGCCAGGAATGAGCCAGAGCTGCACGCCGACGCCCACGCACCAGACCGTGGCCAGCATGGCTCCGATTTGCCAGACGACGCGTTTGCGGGCTTCGCAATAGATCGCGATCAGCAGGCCCACGGCGATCATCGCCACCAGTCCGGCGACCGCATCGTGGAACTGAATTCTTGTTTGCTCGATCATCACCACGGCCGCGATGGCAGCGCTGACGGTCAAAACGGCCAGCATGCCCAAGCGCGGCCGCCGAGCACGATAGCGCAGCGTGAGATACTGCACCAGGCCGATTGTCGCGAGAATGGTCAGCGGCGTCAGCAGTGGAATGGGATAATGGCGCGATTTGTAGGCGCTGAAGGCCAGCAGGCACATGCCCGGCACGAACCAGCATGCCAAGAATCTCCAGCGCGGATCGCCGGCGCCTTTTTCGCGTAGCACCTTGGAGAGGCCCAAACCGACCAAAGGCGACCAGGGCAGCAGCATCATCGGCACCAGGTACAGATATGCCAACGCCGGCTCGTGGTGCCCTTGCTTGCCGGCAAAGCGGCCGAAATGATGTAGCAGCATGGCGTCGCGCACCTCGGGGCAGCGGTGCATGGCCCAAGCCAGCCAGCCGATGGTCGGCGCCAAAAAGATGGCCAATCCGATCGGATCGATGAGGAACCGTACGGCGCGCCGATCGCGCGCCAGCGCGCAATACGTCAAGCACGCCAACATGACAAACGCCACGCCGATGCCCGCCTTTGCCAGGGCGCTGAACGCCAGAGCCGCATAAAACAACCACGGAGCCCAGCGGGCCTCGAGCCTTGGCCGGGGACCTGCCACCACGGCCAGGCCGAACACGCTCATGGCAATCGTCACCCCTGCGCAAAGCAGCGTGTCGGATTCGGCCAACCTCGCCTGCAACAGCACGTGGACGCTGGACAGTTGCAACAAGCCGGTCAATAGCCCGTACGTCCGACCGAACCATCGGGCCGCGAGCAGGGCCGAGGCCAAGGCCGCGACGAGAGCAGCCAAAACCGATGGCAACCGAACGACAAACTCGGATTCGCTGCCAAACAGCCTCATGGCGGCGGCAATGGCCCAGGCATTGCCTGGCGGCTTGTCCAGGTACGGAACGCCCGCGATCCGCGGCACAATCCAATCGCCAATAGCCAGCATTTCCTTGGCCGGCTCGGCAAACACGGCTTCGTGAAACGTCAGCACGCGGCGGCCGCCCAAGCCGATCAACAGCATCGAGGCTCCGAACGCCACGATCAGCGCGGCGCCGCGCCAGCCGAGCGCATGCGGGCCCGGATCGAAGAGCTGCGAGCCCGGCGGATTATCGACGGGCGTGGGGTTGGACGCTGACATCTCGCCTCCCTGCTAACCGTGTTGGCCTTCCGATGGCACAGCGGACGCTCAAAAGCCCGCGAAGTATAGTTTCCGGCGAACGGCAGGGTCGAGAGCGATTTGGCGGCCAGAGGCTCGACCGAAAATGGCCTCTCCGCCAAACTCTCCCGTTGCGCGAGAGGCCTTGGCCGAGGAGTGCGAAAAACGGAAATTATTTTTCGGCCGAATTTGCACTTTGCGCATAGGGGGGAGGCAGGCGATAATCCCGACCCCAACGCAGGAATTCAGCGTTGTCGAGCAATGATCCAGAAGTGCCGTGGGATGCCGGCTGCCGGGTCCGAAGGATTTTGCGCCGTTCGTGGAATACATCCCCTCAGCCAGTCGCTCAGACGCTGCTCTCGCCAGCGCCCTTGCCGCTACCACGCTGGAGTTTGTCGCGCCCGCGCACCCGGATGGCTACGTGGCAGCGGCACTGCGCCTGTACGGCGGCGGCAAAAGGATCTTTGTCCTGCAAGTGCCGGAAGAAAATCTTTCGTTGGGCCGCGAAATCCAGGCTCGCGTCACGGCCCAGTGTCCAGACGCGAAATGCAGCTTGGAACAGGACCCGGCTGGTGCGACACCCAAACGCCCCGCAGCGCCGGCTGCGGACCGCGATGCCGTATTTCTGCTGGAAAGCCACGCCGAGCGACTTTCGGCGTCGCTCATGGACTTTGTCAACCTCCCGATCAGCATCGTGGCCCCGTTCACCGCGCACCATTTTCGGCGCCGCCCCGTCTACTTGATCACGGTGCCGAAGTCGGGCACGCACATGCTGTTCGCGCTGCTGGCCGCGTTCAATCTGGCCCACGGAGGCGAGGGGCGGGAACCCTTATTAGCGCAGCATTCTTACTGTATTTCGGCCGGCAATTCGCACACGCAAGCTTGGGAATTTTATCGCCTGCTGCGCGACCGGCCGCAGGGCGGCGCCGACCATCCCATGTTCGTCACGCCGACGCTGTTCTTATACCGCAACCCGTTGGACGTGCTCGTCTCCGAGGCATTCTATTACCAGGATCCCACGAAAACATCGCTGGCGTATTATTTTGCTTCGCTGGGTATGGAGGAGCGGTTGTTGCAGTTGATCGGCGACGATCCCCTGGTGCGCAGCATCCGGCGACGCATGCGAGCCTACCTTCCCTGGTTGCGCCTCCCGAACGTGATTCCCCTGAGCTTTGAGGAACTGGTGGGCCCTCAGGGGGGCGGCTCGCTCGAGGAACAGTTGAAAACGATTTGGTCGCTGCAACTGAAGTTGCACGTGCCCGGCTCGCCGGCGTACTACGCCGCCGCACTGTTCCGGCGTGACTCGGAAACGTTTCGAAAAGGGGCGATCCATTCTCATCTGGAACACTTCACCGAGCCTTGTCGCGCCGCTTTTGGTGCGTTGAACCAGGATTTCATGCACGAGCTCGGCTACGACCTGGGCGACGCGTGTGTTCCCGGCTATGTCCCGCGCTGCGTCGATGATTTTCGCCACCGCCCCCTCGTGTTGCGCCGCCCCGGCATGACGGCCGAGAAGGCGGCCCCTGCTCGCGAGCAGCAGAGATTCGCGGCCGATAAGGTCTATGCCTGCCGCGGCTATCTTGCTGCCGGCGTAGGTGGGGTGTTTTGCGCGCAGCCGGCATCTGCGCCGCGCCCGGTGGATCCACGCCTGGCGATGGCGGAGCTGCGCGTTCACGTAGCGCCGACCTGGGACGAACTCATCGGCAAGTTGGCCGCCGATCCTCTGGCCGAAGAGGACGCCGAGCCGCGCGTCGTGCCGGCCATGCGCACGCCAGATCTCTTTTACCGGGAGTCGTCGCGGCCCAACCTGGCTGAGGCGGATGTTCGCGGCTTCAATATCGTGGAGTTCGACGGCCAGTTCTATTGCCTCGACATGCAGCGTGGAAAAGTCGACGTGCAGTTGGACGACATGTCCGGTGTGTTCGTGGCGCCAACGGCCGACGCTGCGCGTGCCTACTGCGAATCGCAGGACGAGAGCCTGGACAGAATGCGTTCGCTGCTCCGCCGGATGCTCGGTCGGCCAGGAACCTGATTTGCCGCTGGTTGCCCCGCGAATCGAACCAAGGATCGACCGAAGAATAACTTCTCCGCAACCCCTCGCCCCTTGCGGGAGAGGGCAGGGTGAGGGGCCGGAA
>DATCFX010000260.1:0-1357 GCA_036509275.1 Pirellulales bacterium
GGATGATGCGCCGCAACGTCTTCAGCGGCTCAAACTTTACAGCTTGGAAGTCTCCGGGATGACGGACGCCGGTGCGGCTCGACTATATTTGCTGCCCGATCTTATGTGGTTAGGACTTGCGGGCAGCAATCTCACCGATGCCGGACTGGCGCACGTCGTCCAGCTTCAAAAACTGATAATGCTCGATTTGTGGGACAATAAGCGAATCACCGATGCGGGGCTGGAACTCCTGACGCGGCTGCCGAAACTTCGGGATCTCAAGGTACCCGGCACCAGCGTGACCGAAGCCGGCCTAGCGCGCTTCCGCGCGGCCAGGCCGGACGTCAAGATCGTGCATTGACCAGCGCCATCGGGCTCACCTCGACCCGGCGGCGGCCGGTTCGCAGTTCTGCACCAGAAAATCGGTGACTTGCGCCAGCGTGGGATGCTCGAACAAGAGCGAGGAAGGCACGTTCAGCGCCGGGGCCAGCCCGACTCGCAGGCGGTGCAGCAACTCGACGGCCAAAAGCGAATCGAGCCCCAGTTCCGGCAGGTGGGCCTGATGGTCCAGGGTCTGGTCGGCCGGCACCCCCAATACGCTCCGCAGTTGCTCGTGTACAAAACCCTCGAGCGAAGCCCGTAAACGCTCGGGCGAGGCGCCGAGCGGCGACTGCGAAACCTCTGACCGTGGTGTTTCAACCGATGCCACCGAGGGACGATCCGCGTCCGATGCCGCACGACGTTCGAGGTCGCGCACCAGCGAAGAGGCCGGCGCTTGGCGGCAATAGGCGTTCCAATCCACGCGGAACGCGCCGAGCGCGGGTGCGCCGGTTTCGAGAATCCGGCCCAACAGTGCTGCTCCGCGCGCCGGTTCGATGAACTGAAACCCACGCTCGCGCCAGCGCTGCCGCTGGGCATCGCTGAGCCTGGCGGCCATGCCGGCCCCTTCCCAAGGTCCCCAAGCAATGCTCACGCCGGGCCGGCCCTGCCGCCGCCGCTCAAGCACGAGCGCCTCGAGCCAGGCGTTGGCCGCCGCGTAAGCAGCCTGGCCGGCCCAGCCCAGCCACGCCACGCACGACGAGAAGGCCACGAAGTGATCCAATGGCAGGTGCCGCGTCAGCCGGTGCAGATGCCAGGTGCCGCAGATCTTGGAATCGAAGACGGATTGCATGCGCGGACCGCTCTGACGTGCGATCAGCCCGTCGTCCAGCGCGCCGGCAAGCTGGAACACACCGCGCAGCGGAGGCAGCGTGCGGTGGCACTCGTCCAGCACGCGCGCGATTTGCGACTCGTCGGCCACGTCGGCGGCGAAGTATTGCACCTGGATGCCGCCAACCCGCAGTGCGGCCAGTTGCGCTTCGATAGCCGCATCGGCAGG
>DATCFX010000261.1:0-1940 GCA_036509275.1 Pirellulales bacterium
CCTACGGGCTGCTCGTTCACTTCCCGTTGCTCTCCACCTTGCCTCACGGCAACGCAGTTACGTTCAGTTACAGGCCGGAGTATGCTTACCTGAAGAGGACTTCCACCTCTCCGACCAAACACCATCACAAACGCACTAGCAGGCACACTCCGTGTGCCGTCGCTCGATAGCAGACGACTCGCAAAGCGGCAAAATCCTTCCCGCCCCAGTTACGGCTCACGGAGTGAGCCTACTACTTTCGATTACCCGCGAACGCAGGCGCGGCCCGCCAGGCGGCGAGAACTGTTGCAATCTTCATAGCGACTGAATTTCTTCATCGTCGGGAAATATCTGCTTGACCAACTTGGCTAGATCCGACCGTCCACTGTCGAACTCCTGGCCGCCCACGCGCTGGTGATTGTGCCAGACCCAGAGCTCATTGCATTTGAAGCACAATAGCACGTCGACGATTTGACCCTGCTTCGCAAATCGAAGTTGTACGCCAGGCAAGAATTGGCACGTTTTGTGAGAGTCCCAGCTATAAGTCGACGAGCGATTGAGCACTTCTGCGATGTTTCGCGCCACGTCGGGGGCGACGTTCACAGGATCGGAAAGCCGCACGTAAGTGTCCAGCTTAGTTGGGTCCGCCAATGGCCCTTCTCTTGGAAATTCGATTCGCCAGGCCTCCACGCGATCGGGCGTTTGCACGCAATCGAATGCGGCCCCGTTGCCGAATACCGCGTGGACCTGTTGGGTATTCAGCGGCACCACCGGAGCGCAGCCGGCCGCGAAAACAAGAGCGAGCAGTAGAGCCGGCTTTTTCATCACGTTATCGTCTGTTTTCACCGCGGCCCGCATTGTCGCCCGCTGCGCCGTCGGCACTGCCGATTAGAAAAACCGTCAACGATCGCGGCCCGTGCGCGCCGATTACGAGCGATTGCTCGATGTCGGCCGTCTTGCTGGGGCCGGAAATGAAGACGCCGAATCCAGGGGAGTCAAAAGCCAGCCGCTGATAGGCCTCGTGCAGGTTGTTTACGATCTGTTCCCGCGGCACGACCAGCGCCAGGTGCTGGGGGATGAAATAGATCGCCCGCTGGCGGACCTGGCGATCGGTGACCCACACGGCCCCGTTTTCGGCGACGCAGAATTCGCCGGGCGCAATCGCCATGTCCACGTCTTCCAGCTCGTGCGGATCGGCCACGGCGGCCAGATCGAAGGTCGAGTCGCCAATGCCCGGCACGAGCGAGATGCGTTTGCGGCCGGCGGTCCACACCGGCATTTGCTCCAGCAGCGCATTGGCCGCGGCCGCATCGGCCACATTTACGCACTGCCCACCAACTTCGGCCAGCACGCGGGCGAACTGAGCCACCGGGTCGGCATACTTGGTGGGCGCGAACGCGGGCGCCGGTTCGCCGCCGGCAATCTTCAGCGCGGGCTGATGCCGGCGAATCGCGCCCAGGATGGTTTGCTTGCTGCTCATCGGTCCTGCTGTTTGCGGCGGCGATAAAGTTCGCGAAAACTCTCGGCCGGAAACTCCGGCATTTCGCGCTGTCGGCCCCAGGCGTTGAAGCGGTTGTGTACCATGAAGCGCGGCAGCCGCGGCACGAGCCAGCGGGCGATCCGGCCGGCGGCCTCATAAATGCGCGTGTTCCGCAGCACGAAGCTGGCCAGCTTCATCGACACCCGTTTGCCGGGCGCCAGCAGTCCCCGCCGTCCGATCTCGCCGCGCCAGGCGAGCAGTTGATGGTGCAGATCGATTTTCACCGGGCAGACATCCGTACACGAGCCGCACAAGCTGCACGCAAACGGCAGGCTTGCATGGGCCTTCGCGTCGCGGGCGGGGGCCAGGATCGAACCAATGGGGCCGGGCACGGTCGAGCCGTAACTGTGGCCGCCGCTGCGGCGATAGACGGGGCACGTGTTCATGCACGCGCCGCAGCGGATGCAGTGCAGCGAGCGGC
>DATCFX010000262.1:0-2182 GCA_036509275.1 Pirellulales bacterium
GCGAGTGTCGCAACGGCGACCAGAGCCGCTGCCGCTGCGCAGCCGCCGGCGAGGATCCAGGGCAAACGCCAAGTCCTAGTTGCTGCCGCCCTTGTTCCGGCGATGGTTTCCAGCGTGGCGATGATTTCGGTCATGGTCTGCGGGCGGTCTTCGGGGCGCTTAGCGAGCATGTGCTGAAACAGCGACTCGAGAGCAGCGGGCACGTCCGGCCGCAATTTGCGCAGCGACGGAATCGGCGCGTCGCGATGAGCGACGAGCCGCGCCATCATCGTGTCGCCCTCAAACGGCGGCCGACCGGTGAGCAGATAGCAGAGAGCACAGCCCAGGCTGTAAATATCCGCGCGCTCGTCTGCCTGCCGGGTGTCGACCGCTTGTTCGGGCGCCATGTAATCGACCGTGCCCATGATGTTACCAGCTTGCGTCAATTGGTTCGCGCCGCTGGTATCGACCACGTTTGCCGAATCCGGCAGGTCGCTGAATCGAGCCAAGCCCATATCCAGGATTTTGACCGTCCCCCGCTTGTCGACGAGCAAGTTCGAAGGCTTGACGTCGCGGTGGATCACATTTTCGGCATGCGCGTGCTCCAGGCCTCGCGCCGCCTGGAGTGTATAAGTTACTGCTTTCGACACTGGCAACGGCCCTTCCTTTTTGACCAGTGCCGAGAGGTCGTGACCTTCGATGTACTCCATCACCAGGAAGTGCGTCCCGCCGCCGGCGTCGGCGTCCAGCGCGGTGACAATGTGCGAATGCACCAGCCTTGCTGCCGCCTTCACTTCGCGATGAAAACGCTCGACTGCGTCCGGGGAACTGAGCGCCTTCTTCGGCAATAGCTTCAAGGCGACTACGCGGTCCATCTTGCGATGACGTGCGCGAAATACCTGGCCCATTCCGCCGGCGCCGAGTTTGTCGATGATGACATAGTTGCCCAGCACGAGTGCATCGAGCTTTTCCTGGTAAATCGCCGCGGCCTGATATTTGGTGAGCTTGCCCACGCGAACCAGTTCGTGCGCCAACTCGTTGCAGTCTTGGAGTTTGGGCTCGGCAGCCGTCCGTGTCGCAAGTTCCGCGAGCTCAGCCGTTGACAACAGTCCAGCGGTTGTCAGGCACTCGACAAATCGGTCGCGTGAAACCGGCATGGGTGGCCCCCTGTTGACTAGTCAGCAAGCCCCCAATGGTAACAGTACGCGCGCTGCGGCACAATTGACTACTAACAGGCGTAAACGCCTGGGCTACGGAAAACAATCGCCCGCGCAGCAGAGCGTAAGGGGGCATCATCACCGCCGAACTACACGCCGCACAACCTCGTTGCGGCCGGCGCGGGGCGAGCCTAAACTGATGGTCTGCTAAACCGGGCCGCAAGCGCGGCGCGGCTTCCTGCCTTCCCACCCCGGATTTAGAACCGCGGCACAATCGTGCCGTCGTGGCTCACCCACCCCCTGAATAACTTGCGGTAACGGGAGACCCTATCTTATGCGTCGATCTTTTCGTTGGCCTTGGCTTCCGACGATGGCCCTGGCCGCTGTGGCCTGCACGATGCCGTGGATCATGCCATCGGCCGCGGCGGGCGGCGAGCCAAGCGGCGAAGACGGCTTCGTTTCCATCTTCGACGGCGAGTCGCTCAAGGACTGGGACGGCAATCCCGACTTCTGGCGAGTAGAAGACGGCACGATTACCGGCCAGACCACGGCCGATAAACCGACCAAGGGCAACACGTTCATCATTTGGCGCGGCGGCCAGTTGGGCGATTTCGAGCTGAAGGTCGATTTCAAACTCACGAACCACAACTCGGGCGTGCAGTACCGCAGCTTCGAAGTGCCCGACCACAAGTGGGTTGTCGGCGGCTACCAGGCCGACTGCGACGGCGACCGCAAGTACACCGGCGCGATTTACGGCGAGAAGTTCCGCGGCTTGCTCGCGCTGCGTGGGCAGAAGACCGTCGTCGGCGATAACCACAAGCCCAAGGTCGTCGGCAGCGTCGGCGATCCCGACGAGCTGAAATCGCACATCAAGACCGACGATTGGAACCATTATCACATCGTCGCCAAGGGCTTTCACTTCGTTCAAAAGATCAACGGCGTCACGATGTCGGAAATGACCGACGAGGACGAGGCCCAGCGGCGGGCCACCGGCATCCTGGCTTTGCAGTTGCACGCCGGGCCGCCGATGAAGGTCCAGTTCCGCA
>DATCFX010000263.1:0-1434 GCA_036509275.1 Pirellulales bacterium
GCGCGTTTTCCGAGTCGAACGACGAACTGGTATGTACCCAAACCGACGCTAACGTCCGAATCGAGGCGATCCTCTCGCCGAAGCTGGGCGGGCTGTTCACTTTTCAACCGCCCGATGTCGACGAAGAGCCGGCGCCGACCCACAGCATCGTGATCTCGACCGACGCGCTGGCGCTGTATTCGCAAGCCACCGGCCGGCGGCTGGTCGCCCGGCCGCTGCCCGGCAACTTGCTAATGATGTGTACTTTCGACGTGTATCGCGGCGACGACGGCGAGAAGTGCCGGTTGCAGGCCGGAGTCGGCGCGCACACCTGGGCCTCGGCGCCGCCGGGAGCGCCGGCCTTGCGCTCGTTGACCGTTGCGCCGCCTGTCGCGTTTATCTACACGGCCCGCAAATTTCAAAAGACGTGCAGCCTGTCCGACGGCATCTTGACGATTTTCCTGCCCGACGAGGACACGACGGCCGAAAACAAAGACCAGAAAGCTGGTGGCCAGGGAACGCGGGTGCGCGTATTGGCGGCGACCGGCCGGCTGTTGGAATTGACTTACGACTGCGGCAAAGACCACGTACGCGCCACGATCGCCAAAAACGCCTACCGCGATCGTGCGCGGGCGCTGGAAGCCGAGTTTGGCAAAAAGCCCAACGATTTCGATCCGCGCGAGCCGCTGGGTTCGACGCTGGCGTTTGTCACGCGCGAGATGGACGAGTCGTCCTTGATTCCGGATCTCAGTGAGGACGAGCGTGGAGCGCTGCGCGTGGCGCGCAAGGCGCTGGCGGCGCATATTCTCGAACCGCTGGACGAGTCGCTAGTGCGGCTCAACGCGGCGACGCACGATCCCAATCTGCCGTTTTACCTGGGCAGCTACCCGAAGCACGAGCGCAATTGGGGCAATACGAATGCGGAGTCGGCCTATTGCGTCTGGCTGTACAGCGACGATTGGGCGGCCCGGGGATCGTGGCTCTGGGATCTGGCCCGCGAGGCCGTGATGGGCGGCGTGGGGTTGGATCAGTACACACCGGCGGAAATTGCCCAGCAACTGACCCGATCTTCCAATGGCCCGCTGGCCAACCTGGCGGCCGCGGCTGTGCTGAATGGGGCGGGAGCGAAAGTGGCTGCCCTGCGGTTTGCCCGACGCGGCCGCCGAGCGCTCGACCCCGCGAAGTTTCGGGCTGACATCGAGGCCCTGCTCGACGATCGCGGCCTGGCCGGCCGCTCGCTGCGTCGGGCCGCCGAGGTGGTCCGACAGTTCAATGAGGAGGACATAACGTGGCTGACCAACGAAGAGTCGGACAACATGCAGTTGCTGGCCCATACGCTGGTGCGCGTGCTGGCCGCGCATCGGCAGCAGCCGATTGCCCAAGCGCTGCCCGACGCGCTGGACCGTCTCTGGGACTCACACCTCAAGCCGATCCTCGCGGCCGGCTTGCAGGGGT
>DATCFX010000264.1:0-2582 GCA_036509275.1 Pirellulales bacterium
GGCCTTTCAGATGGTCGAGGGGGCCGCCCAGCCGGTCGCCATCCGCACCACACAAACGGCCAGCCGGACCTATCTATATCTGGTCAACGATTCGCCCTGGACCGCCACGGCGCGGCTGGCCATCGACGCCCCGGCCACGGCCCGCGTCCAGCGCCTGGTGGGCTGCGACAATCCGCCGCCGGCCAACGGGGATTGGACCGTCAAGCTCAAACCCTACGGACTGACGATGGTCAGTTTTTCGGCGCCGGGCGTGCGGTTCGCGCGGCCGCGCGTCGAGCTTCCGCCAGAAGCGGCCGAAGCGCTGGACGCGCGCGTCAAGGAACTCTGGGCCCGCGCGGCGACGCTCAAGCATCCGGAAGCGAAAGACGGCCTGACCAACGGCGATTTCGAGGTGCCTCAAGCCGCCGACGGCTCGCTACCCGGCTGGCTGCTTAGCGATCGTGCCGGGTCGAAGTTCGTCACCGACGATCAACTGCCGCACCACGGCAAGCACGCGCTGCGATTGATTAGCGCCGGCGACGGCGCGGAAGTGGCCGGCGTGGCGTTTGTCCCGCGGCCCACTGGCCGGGTCGCGGTGTCGGCCTGGCTGCGTGGCGCCAGTCAACAGCCGCGGCCCGCGGTGCGCATGTCGGTGCAAGGCTTGGGGCCCGGCCAAAACCACTTGCGCGGTCCGGCCGAAGGCGGCCTGGTGTGTGCGCTGACCGACACTTGGACCCAGCACGTGTTTCAAGTTCGCGACTTGCCCGAAGGCCTGTCGGGCGTCAGCGTGCATTTCGAACTGACCGAGGCGGGCGAAGTCTGGATCGACGACGTGCAGGTGTCCGATCTCGAGTTCAGCGACAACGAGCGGATCGAGTTGTCGAAGCTGATTGCACTGGCGGAATACAAGCGATCCAGCGGCGAGGTGGCCGACTGCTTGCGGATTCTCGACGGTTATTGGCCGCGCTTCCTGGCCAGCTACGTGCCGCGTTCGAGCCTGCCGCTGGCCGAACACTCCGCGCCGCCATCGAAGGCGTCTGTCGAGCCCGTCGAGCCGGCCGAACCCGAGCGCAAGCCCGGCGTGCTCGACCGCGTCCGCCGCCTCCTGCCCGACTGGTGGCGCTAGCAAAAAAACACGCCGTCAACCCGGCGGCCAGCCTAGCGCGCGTCCGCCGAGCAGGTGCAGGTGCAGATGGTCGACGGTCTGGCCGGCGTCGGGACCGCAGTTGATCGCGACGCGGTAGCCGGTCGAGAGGCCGAGTTGTTCGGCCAGGCGGCGGATGACGACGAACAGATGCCCCACCAGCGCGGCATCGCTGTCTTCAAGGCTCGCCAGCGAGGGAATCGGCCGCCGCGGCACGACCAGCAGGTGCGTCGGCGCCTGGGGATTGATGTCGCGGATGGCGAAGCACTGTGGATCCTCGTAGACAATCTCCGCCGGGATCTCGCGGTCGATGATCTTTTGAAAAATCGTCTTGGTCATGGATGGCCTCTTGGCTCGTGCCGCCGCTTCGTGATGGGCGAGTCCCGCGAGGCGTCAGCCCGGGGAGATTTCTGCCGCCGGCAACTGTGCGAGCAGAATGCACTCATCGACTAGCAGGATTGGAATTCCATCGACGATCGGATACAGTCCCAGCCGGTCGCTGCGGAGCAAGCCGCCATCGAGCGGCGTTTCCAGGACTTCGCCAGCCTGGTTGCGCAGCTCGCGGCGAGCGATCCGCTGGTTGGCGGCCGAAATCAGCCGCTCGTCGGCCAGTTGCAGGGGGGTGCGCGTGGCGGGGCATACCAGCATCGCCAGCAGTTCAGGATTGATGGCATTCACAGACAGCATCTCTCCGCGGGGCCGCGCTCGCGCCGGCACCAAAAAAACTCGGAATCACCAGCGGTTTCGATTCAAGCAGTTATAAGGAACGTGCCGAATAACGGATAGAGCCGGCTGCCCCCAGGCGCCGGCATCCATGCTGCCAAGGATCGGCCGAAAAATAACTTCTCCGCCAACCCCCTCTCCCCTTGCGGGAGAGGCTGGGTGAGGGGCCGGGAAAATCGGAAGTTATTTTTCGGCCGATCCCAAGGGGAGGCGCATCGAGAACCGGGACGATGTTGCTCCGACTGTCGACTGTTTGCGGATGGCTGGCCCTTCTGGCCACGACGGCGCAGCTCCAAGCCGCCGACGTCCGCTACTACCAGGAAAACGGCATCACCTATCGCGAAACGCGGTATACGGTGCAGCATCCCGTGACCGAAACGGTGCTCGTCGACCAGCCCCGCACCGTGTATCGCGAACAGGTCAACTCCAAGCTCGAAGACTCGATTCGCACGGTCCAGGTGCCGGTCACCGAGTTCCGCAGCGAAATGTTCGTGGTCAACCGCTGGAACCCGTTTGCCAAGCCCTACATCGCCCAGCGGCTCGTGCCGGTGACGCGCATGGTCACCCGCACCGAAACCGCGAAGATTCCGGTCGGCACGCGGCAGCTCGTGCCCCAGACGATGACCGTCAAAGTGCCCGTCGTACGGACGCGGATGGTCAACGAAGAAATCACCAGCCGCATCGCGGTCGCCGGGCCGCCGGCAGCCACGCCCAACCCCACTTCGCCGATCGGCTC
>DATCFX010000265.1:0-6893 GCA_036509275.1 Pirellulales bacterium
GCCGCCCGATTTTTTCCCTCCCCACGATTGCGATGCACTTATGGCCAAAGCCCTGACCACGATGGGACGCGCCGGCGAAAAGAGCCCGGAGACCGACTTCGAAGAGCTGAAGCGGCGGATCCACAGCAAACTGGTCGACAAGCTCGACCTGAACCGCGTCGGCGAGTTGGAAGGCGACGTGTTGCGGCGCGAGATCCGCGCCGTCGTCGAACATTTGAGCGACGCGGAAGACACGCTGCTCAACCGCAACGAGCGCGAGCGCCTGGTCGAAGAGGTGCTGGACGAGACCTTCGGCCTGGGGCCGTTGGAAATGCTGCTCAAGGATCCCAGCATCAGCGACATTCTGATCAACGGGCCCAAGCAGGTGTACGTCGAACGGCGCGGCAAGCTCGAAAAGACGAGCGTCTGCTTTCGCGACAACGGCCACCTGATGCAGATCATCGATCGCATCGTGTCGCGCGTGGGCCGGCGCGTGGACGAAGTCTGCCCGATGGTCGATGCCCGCCTGGCCGACGGTTCGCGCGTGAACGCCATCATTCCTCCGCTGGCCCTGGACGGGGCGGCCATGTCCATTCGCCGCTTCGGCTCCAACCCGCTGAAGCTCGAAGACCTGCTCAATTACAAGGCCTTCACCCCCGAGATGGTGATGCTCCTGGAGGGGGCCATCAAGGCCCGGCTGAACATTGTCATCTCCGGCGGCACGGGCTCGGGCAAGACCACGCTGCTCAACACGCTGTCGAGCTTTATTGCCAATTCGGATCGCATCGTCACGATCGAGGACGCGGCCGAATTGCAGCTCCAGCAGGAGCACGTGGTCCGGCTGGAAACGCGGCCGGCGAACATCGAAGGCAAAGGCGCCGTCACCGCGACCGACCTGGTACGCAATGCCCTGCGTATGCGTCCCGAACGCGTGATCATCGGCGAATGCCGCGGCCCGGAAACTCTGGACATGCTGCAAGCCATGAACACGGGCCACGAAGGCTCGATGACCACGCTGCACGCCAACACCCCGCGCGACGCCCTGGCACGCATCGAAACCATGATCACGATGTCCGGCTTCGACCTGCCGCTGAAAGCCATGCGGCACCAGGTCGCCAGCGCCGTGAACCTCATCATCCAGGCCAACCGCTTGCAAGGCGGCCCGCGCAAGATCACGCACATCACCGAGATCTGCGGCATGGAACAGGACACGATCATCATGCAGGACATTTACAAGTTCGTGCAGATGGGCGTGGACGAAAACGGCCGCGCGCACGGCCGGTTCGAGTCCACCGGCATTCGGCCGAAATTCATGGACCGGCTGGAATCGGCCGGCGTGCGGTTGCCGGCGAGCGCCTTTCGGCAGCGCGTGATGATGACCTGCTAGAAGGCCATGATGAATGATGAATGATGAACGATGAATGCTGAATGCTGAATGACGGCAGGAAACAAGTGCCATGACTCCTTTGCTGATCTCGATTGCCGTGTTTGTGGCGGTGGCTGCGCTGGTGGGCGCGGCCGCGACGTTCTTTCGCGGCGAGTCGGACAATAAGGTTGAAGACCGACTGTCGGTCCTGACCAGCGCCAAGGCCGGCAAGGGCGATTCGCTGGTGGCGCAAAGCGTGCTGTCGCAGCCGCTGGACGCGACCAAGGGCATCTTCGTAGCGCTGCTGGAGCGTTTCGGCCGCACCCAGATGCTGTTCGAACAGGCCGATACGACGCTCACGCCGTCGCGGTTCCTGACGATTTCGGGATGTATGGCACTGGGCGGATTTGCCACCACCGCCTACGCCGCGCCCATACTGGCGGTGGCTCCGCTGGGCGGAATCGCCCTCGGTGCGCTGCCCCTGCTGTGGCTCATGTGGCGACGCAAGCGGCGATTGAAGAAGTTTGGCGGCCAGATGCCCGACGCACTGGAACTGATCAGCCGGGCCCTGCGTTCCGGGCATAGCCTGGCGGCCGGCTTCGACCTGGTGCAAACGGAACTGTTGCCGCCGATCTCCACGGAGTTCGGCCGCGTATTCGAGGAACAGAACCTGGGCATCCCCCTGGAGGAAGCGCTCGACGCCATGACCTCGCGCGTGCCCAACCTGGATGTCAAGTTCTTTGCGACAGCCGTCATTCTGCAACGCCAGACGGGCGGCGACCTGGCCGAAATCCTCGACAAGATCGGCTACCTGGTTCGCGAACGATTCAAAATCTACGGCCAGATCGCGGCCCTCACCGGCGAAGGCCGGTTGTCGGGCATCGTCCTGCTGGCGCTGCCTCCTGTGTTGTTCGTGGTCGTGTACCGGATGAATCCCGGTTATATCAGCTTGCTGTTTACCGATCCGGCGGGCAAGCAAATGCTGGCCGGCGCGATTGTCATGCAGCTGCTGGGAGCGCTGCTCATCCGCAAAATCATCAACATCAAGGTCTAGTTGCCGTGCTCGCATCCCAGCTCTTTAGTTTCGAAGACTTGCTGCCGCTGGCCGTGTTCGGGTTGATTGCGCTGGTCGCCTGGTTCGTGCTGGACCTGATCGCCGCGCGCAAACCCCGGGCCCTCGAACGGCTCGATGAAATCAAGAACCCCGCGCTGCGGCGCAAGCGCCAGAACCTGGGCGACGATACGGCCATCAAGAAGTCCGACGCCGTGACGCGCGTGTTGGCGAAGGCCTCGCCCGCGCTGGCCAAGCCGCTGCAGCCGAAAAACGAGCTGGAGCTCAACAAGCTCAAGATGCGGCTGGCCAATGCCGGCTTTCGCGGCGAGGCCGCCGCGTCGATTTTTCTCGGCTTGAAATTCAGCGGTCTGATCGCCGGCTTGTTTCTCAGCGGCGTCACCGTACTGGCGATCGGCCAATACACCCAGAAGGCCATTTTCAACAGCATCCTGTTCGCCGGCGGCTTGTTTTACTTGCCCGAGCTGGTGCTGACGTATCTTGCCAGCCAGCGTAAGCAGAACATCTTCCTGGGCCTGCCCGACGCGCTGGACTTGATGGTCGTCTGCGTCGAGGCCGGCTTGGGCCTGGACCAGGCCATGCGCAAAGTTGCGGAGGAGATGAAGCGGACGTACAAAGTCATCTGCGAGGAGTTTTCGCTGGCGAATTTTCAACTCCAAATGGGCCGCCCCCGCGCCGAAGTCCTGCACGAACTGGGCATCCGCTCGGGCGTCGAAGATCTGCGCAGCCTGGCTTCCATCCTGATCCAGGCCGACAAGTTCGGTTCCAGCATCGCCCAGGCGCTGCGCGTGCAGAGCGACGCCATGCGCACCCGCCGGCGGCAGTTGGCCGAAGAGAAAGCGGCCAAGACGGCCGTGAAGTTGATCTTTCCGCTCGTGATCTTCATTTTTCCCGGCATCTTCGTGGTGCTCGTCGGCCCGGCCGCTATTACCATGATGCGGCAAATGTTCCCCATGATGGGTGGCTAACCGCGCTTCGCAACCGTAGCGGCAGTCGTGAGACTTCCGAACGCCTCTTCCGGCCATGCTGCCGAATCATCACGGTTGCCCGGGCGAGCGTCACACGCATTTGAAGGCAGCACTTCCGGGCACCTATGATTTTTCCGTAGCCCAGTCCCTTCAGGGCTGGGACGCCGTGAGCGCCGGGCGCTGGCCCTCTTTTTCCGACGCGGCCAAAGGCCGCGTCGGAAAAAGAGGGCAGATCTTGTGCGTGGCCGCAAAATCCCAGCCCTCGAAGGGCTGGGCTACGGAAAAACGCGAAGCAGAAACCGCGTTGGTTCAACGCCCAGCATTTTCCTAACGATCACGGCCGGACGGCTTGCTGAGCTACTGCAAGGCGCTCTTCCAGAAACGGGATATCCTTGCCGCTCAGGCCAGCAACACAGCCATTCAGCCACTACCACTGCCCCGACCCTTCCTTGACCATCCGCAGCGCGGGATCCTAAGATCCAGGTCTCACCGCATCCACGCGTCCGAATAAGGTTTGTTCGTTCATGCCCAACTTGCCCGAAATGTCTGGAAGTGTAGCCGGTGAAGTCGATGCCGATGGCCAGCCGGGCTGCATGCCGCCGGCCACGGAGGTCGACCAGGAGCGGATCAAGCGGGCCGTGCGCGAAATCCTGGCGGCCGTCGGCGAAGACCCCGACCGCGAAGGCTTGCAGGAAACCCCGGCCCGCGTGGCCCGCATGTATGCCGAGTTGTTCAGCGGTTTGCACGAAGATCCGCGTCAGCATCTGCGCAAGTTCTTTACCGAAAAGTATGACGAAGTCGTGTTGGTGCGCGACATCAGTTTCAACAGCATGTGCGAACACCACATGCTGCCGTTCATCGGCCGGGCGCACATCGGCTATTTGCCGGCCGGGCGCGTGATCGGGCTGAGCAAGCTGGCCCGCGTCGTGGAAGTCGTGGCCCGCAGGCCGCAGGTGCAGGAACGCATGACCGAAACGATCGCCGATTTGCTGGTCGACGAACTCGAGGCCAAGGGCGTGGCCGTGGTGGTCGAGGCTTCGCATTCGTGCATGACCATCCGCGGCATCCGCAAGCCGGGCAGCATCTGCGTGACTTCGGCCATGCGCGGCATCTTCAAGAGCAACCTTTCCAGCCGCTCGGAAATCATGACCTTGATCTACGGTGATCGACGGTAATGGTCGCCCGAGACTAACTTCCCCTTTTTTCCGACCCCTCACCCTAACGTCTCCCGCCAGGGGAGAGAGGTCGCCGAGATGTTATTTCTCGGTCCTGTCCCAACCGGAGGCTGATCGCCGTGCTGGTACTGAGCGAATTCATCCTGCGGTTGGGTTTCGGCCTGGCGCTGTCGATGCTGCTGGTCAGCCCCCGGCTGGTGACCAGCGGCTACTACCGCAATAACCTCTACGTGCTGCTGGGCCTCAATGTGCTGGCCTCGCTGATTGCGGCCGGCGCGCCGGCCGACACCGGTCTGCAGCTCTGGCCGGCCCTGGCGGCCGCGGTGGCCAGTTACGTCGGCTCGGTTTGCTGGTTGTACGAAGCACCCAAATCGGGCATGGCTGCCCTGGCCGTGGTGTCCGGTCTCAGCCTCGTGGGCGCATGGCTCGACGCCGGCCTGTTCGTGTCGAGTAACACCCCTGCGGCCGATGCGCTGGTTTGGTTAGCGCCCGTCGGAGAAGGCTTGCTCTTGGGCTCGACGATGGCGGCCATGCTGCTGGGACACTGGTATCTCAACTCGCCGGGCATGCAGTTGGCCCCGCTCAAGCGGCTGACGCTGCTGGTGGCCGCGGCCGTGCTGGTGCGGGCCATTCTCAGCTTTTGGGGCCTGGGCCTGGAATTGGCCACGGCGCCGCCGCCCGAGTTGCGCTGGTGGCTGATGCTGTCCCTGCGCTGGCTGGCCGGCGTTGTCGGCATGCTGCTGGTGGCATGGATGACGTGGCAAACGCTGAAAATTCCGAATACGCAGAGCGCGACGGGCATCCTCTACGTGGGCGTCATTGCCGCTTTTCTCGGTGAACTGACGGCCCAGCTACTGTCGCAAGAGGGTCGTTTTCCCCTATGATAGAGAGGTGCGGCACCGCCAATCCCCCGCCGCGGCGAACCCCATCTCTTTTGTAATCGCGCCTCCGCGACGCGTTTTGAGTTCTATGAATGTGACCTTTTCGTGCCCGGCATGTGATGCCTCCGTGGCCGTCGGCCTCGATCCCCAGGCGAGCGAAATTGTCTGTCCGGCCTGCGCTGGCCGGCTGGCGGTTCCTGCTGGCGCGGTGACCGCCGACCAGATTCGCCGCTGCGTGGTGTGTCCCAGCACCGAGCTGTTTATCCGCAAGGATTTTCCACAACGCCTGGGCGTGGCGATCGTGGTCCTCGGTTTTGCGGCCAGTTGCGTCAGTTGGGGCTATTACCACGTCTATCTAACGTTCGGCATCCTGTTCGCCACGGCATTGATCGACGTGGTGCTCTACACCGTCGTGGGCGAAAGCCTGACCTGCTACCGCTGTCATGCCCAGTACCGCGGCGTGGAACACATGCAGGACCACGGCGCGTTCGAGTTGGAAACGCACGAGCGCTATCGTCAGCAGGCGGCCCGGCTGGGTTCTTCGCCCGGCAGTCCCCAGGCGGCCGGCAACCCCCACGCTGGCAACCCGCACCCAGGCGGTCGGTGAGGCGCCCATGGAACCGCAGCAAGCGCGAGTCCAGGAGGATCTGCGCGGACTCATCAGCGGCGACGTGCGCTGCGATGACGTGTTTCTGCAGATGTACGCCAGCGATGCCAGTGTCTATCAAATCAAGCCGCTGGGCATGGTGCGGCCCAAGAACACGGCCGACGTCGCGGCTTGCGTCCAGTACGCGGCTGCCGAGCACATCCCGATTCACGCCCGCGGGGCCGGCACCGGGCTGGCCGGCGAATCGCTGGGGCCGGGCCTGGTGCTCGATTTCTCCAGCCATTTCCGCCGCATTTTGCACGACGACCACGACTCGGTCCGCGTCCAGCCCGGGGTGGTACACGAGCGGCTGAACGCTTATCTGCGTTCACGCGGGCGGATTTTTGGTCCCGACCCGGCCACCAGTGCCGTGACCACGATGGGCGGCGTCGTGGCGGTGGACGGCTCCGGCAGCCATTGGCTGAAATACGGCTCGACGCGGCGGCATGTCCGCAAGCTGCGGGCCGTCTTGGCCGACGCCAGCGTCATGGAGTTCGGCCAGGAACCGCTGGTGGGTGGCGTGAGCCACGACCCCGATCCGCAAAAACGTCAGCTCATCAACCAACTGGCCGACCTGTTGGCGCGCAATCACGATCTCATCGCCCGTCACCAGCCCAAGAGCCTGGTAAACCGCTTCGGTTACAACCTGGTCGACGTGTACACGCCGTCGAGCCTGGACGTGGCGCGCCTGTTGACCGGCTCGGAAGGCACGCTGGCGCTGTTCACCGAGATCACCGTGGCCACGCAGTCTCTGGCCCGGTATCGGGCACTCGGCCTGCTGTCGTTCGAGAGTCTGGAAAACGCGG
>DATCFX010000266.1:0-5013 GCA_036509275.1 Pirellulales bacterium
TTTATGGGCAAAGCCCCCAAGGGGAGAGGGATTTTTAGGAGGAAGTTATTTTCGTTCGATCCTAAGACGATTAAAAACCTTTGGCGGTGGAGTGCTTTTGATAGAGGGGCAGGTGGCGGTAATAGACTTCGAGAATCATCGTACACAGCGCCGTGCAATACAGCCGGCCGCCGACGTCGTTGGTCGGGTCGGCCATGTACCAACTACCGGTCTCGTGCCCGCGCCGGGCTTGCGTTTCGATCAGCCGGTCACGGAGCTTCGCGTTCCAGCGCTGCCAGGCATCGCCTTCGTAATGACGCAGGACCTGCGAGGCATAATAGTCGTAGTACAGATCCGTGTCCGAGGGTCCCCAGCGGTCCAGCAGGGCCACGCCTCGGGCCAGCGCCGCGTCGTCCCGTTTCCAGCCGAGCAGCATGCGCGAGAGCAGGCCGATGGCCGTCGTGGCGTGATCGGCCTCGCCGCGATCCTGGCCGACGGTATAGCCATATTGCGCGCCGCCGTCGCGCTCGACGCTATTGAGAAAATGCGTGGCCCCCGCGATCGTCCGCGGCGGCACGCGCAGATAGCCGAGATGCCCGCTTTTGAGGGCCATCAATTGCCAGCCGAAGACCGAGGTGTCGCCAGGCATGCCGGGCGAATAGCGCCAGCCGCCGCCTTGCGGATCCTGGGCCGTCGCGATGAAGTTCAGCGCCGCCTGGGCCGGGGCGCCCAATTGCCGATCCTTGGTCATGGCAAACGCTTCGCACAAGGCGATCGTCGCCAGGCCGTGCGAGTACATCATCCCGCCGGCTTGCAGGTCGCCGCCGTCGCCTGTCAGCCGCAGGTTGTGGCCCAAGAAGGCCAGCCCGCCTTGCACGGCCTTTTTGTATTTGCCTTGCTTGTGCGTGTGGCCGGCGCCCAGCAGCGGCAGCAGCGCCAAGGACGTGGCCGCCACGCGAGCCTGCACCAGCGTGCCAGGGTGGTCGCAACGGCCCTTGCAGGCCTTCTGGCGATGATCCAACGACCAGCCGCCATCGGCAAATTGATGCTGCACGAGCCACTCCAGTCCGCGATCGACGGCCGATTCGCTGGCGTCGCTCGCACCGCCCCGGCCGACCGCATGCCGCCTGCTGGACGCACTGCGGGCGACGGCCAGCCCGCCCTCGTCGTCGCCGGCGGTTTTGGTCAACAGGTCGGGACCAACTGCGGTTCCGAGCGTCCACTGCGGCGCGGCGCGCAACAGCCGTAGCGTCTCCCACGGCCGCTTGCCAAGCGACGCGATTTCGATGCGCACTGCCGCAGCGCCCGCTTGCGGCTGCTCGGGCCGCGTCCGATCGGCCGATTCGGCAGCCAACTCGGGCGCAAAATCGATGGTTTGCACGACCGGCCGGCTCTCGACCGTGCTCACGTCCAAGACGAGCGGCTCGCTGGGGGGCCGCTGCGGGATGAACCACCAGCAGTGGCAGGCGATCAACAGCGCGGCATGCACGAGGCTGCTGATCGTGGCCGCCCAAAACGCGCGGCTGGCCGGCCGCATGCTTGCCGCCCAGCCACGAGCTTTTGACGCGGGGGCCTCGCGCTCATCGGCCGCAGGCAAGCGACGAGCGGTAGCGAGCAGCGGATTGCCCGACAGCGAAGCCATGAAAAGAAATCGATAGGGTCGGCCGGCGCCGCGAGCGCCGGCATGACAATGGGCCGGGACCGTGCCGGCATGGAAGTGAGCAACCCCTATTGTAACCTGCGCCGGCCGCTCATCTTGCGCGGCTTTTCGCGGGGCGGGATTGCGGCCAGCAGCCGGTCGGGACTGCCGGTTTCCGGAATTAGCGGTTGTAGCGGTCGGAGCACCGGCAAATCGCGGCCGCTCCCTTGCGGTCGCGGCTCGTGAGTCCGACTCGGGCTCAACGGCGAAGCTCACCGTGCCCGGGGGATGGCGTATTCTTCGATCTTGCGATAGAGCGTGGCGCGGCCGATGCCCAGCAGCCGGGCGGCTTCGGGAATGTTGGTGCCGGTGCGTTTCAGGGCTTCGCCGATAAGTTTCCGCTCCCAGTCGTCGATTTTCAGCGTCGACAGGTCGCCGGAGCCGCTGTCGCGCAGCCCCAGGTCGGCGGCTTCGATCCGTTCGCCCGCCGCCAGAACCACGGCGCTGTCGATCACGTTGCGAAGCTGGCGCACGTTACCCGGCCAACCATACGCCAGCAGCCGGGCCCGGGCCTCGGTCGACAAGGTCAGGCCGGGCCGGGCGTGCAGCCGCGAGAAATGCGCGAGGAAATAATCGGCCAACAACGCGACGTCGCCCGTCCGCTCGCGCAGCGGCGGGGCCACGAGTTCGAACACGTTCAAGCGGTAGTACAGGTCCTCGCGAAACTTCTTCTCGCTGACATAGTTGGCCAGGTCGCGATTGGTGGCGACGATCACGCGCACGTCGACGCTCACCTCTTGCGTACCGCCGACGGGCATAAACGGATGCCCTTCGAGCACGCGCAGCAGCTTGGCCTGCGTGAGCAGGTTCATTTCGCCGATTTCGTCGAGGAACAACGTGCCCAAGTCGGCCTGCTGGAACAGGCCGGCATGATCGCGGTCGGCGCTGGTAAACGCGCCGGCCTTGTGCCCGAAAAGCTGGCTATCGACCAGCTCGCTGGGCATGGCGGCGCAGTTGACGGCCAACAGTGGCCGGCCGCTGCGCGGACTGGCGCGGTGCAGCGCGCGGGCAATCAACTCCTTACCGGTGCCGCTTTCGCCGCGCACCAGCACGCAGCCGCTGGCGCGGGACAGGCGCGTGATCTTGGCTTTCAGATCGAGCATGGGCGAGCTTTCGCCGACCAGCTCGTCGAAGCCGGGCGAAGCGTCCTTGAGCCGCTCGAGATCCGTAGCCAACGTCACCTCGTGCAAGGCGCGGCCCAGGGCCACGGCCGTGATGTTGGCCAGCGAAATGGCAAAATCAAACTGCGGCTGCCGAAAACGGCCGTGATCGAGATACACGTGGACCGCCCCCAGCACCTTCTCGCCCACGACCAGCGGCACGCACAAGGCGTCGGCGTAATGCTCCAAGGCCTGCCCGCCGCCGTCGGCCGCCTGCTGGCTGGCAAACCACACGGCCCGCTTCTCGTCGCACACCAGCCGCGTGAGCGACTCGTTCAGCCGCACGGTATCGGCGGCGGCCTCGGGCATGATTAACTTTGGCTGCAAGCGCCCCAGGTCGTCGATCCACAGAAAGCCCACGACCGAGGCCCGCGTGCGCATGCGCAGCAGATCCAGGGCCGGCGGCAGCAGCGCCTGCGGGTCGCTGGTGCCCAGCAGCTTGATACACAGTTGGTACAGCAGCAGCAGGTCGCGGGCGTGCTCGGCGTCGTTCAGGGCGCTGACGGCAAAATAGCGGCTGTCCAACTCGCCGACGCCGGAATCTTTAACCAGCGTTTGCGTGATGTTGGTGTCGCTCATCGGGCCGGCCGGCGGCGGCACGGGGCTTTCGTGAAAGGCAAACTCGGTCGAGCCAACGCGCAGGTAATGGCCGTCGGCCAACGTGGCCTCGTCCGCCTTCTGATCGTTGACGAACGTGCCGTTGCGGCTGCTGGCGTCGCGCACGCGCCAGCCGCCCGGCTGGTGCCAGACGACCGCGTGGACCCGCGAACAGAGCGGATCGGTGAGCATCACCGAGCACTCGGTGCCGCGGCCGATGCGGTTGTCGCCCTCGAGATCGAGCGAATAGTGATAGCCGGCCCGATGGCCGACGGTCATCGTCAGATACGCATACAAGGGCTGCATCGAACACTCGCTAACTTGCCGCCAATCGCTGCACAGCCGGCCCAAGTGCTAAGTATAGTTTGGCCGGCGGAGCGAAAACATCCGTCGACCGATGGGCCGCGCGCGAATTATTTTTCGGCCGCCGGCAGTTCGCCGCATACCAACTGGTGGTCGTCGCGCGCCAGCACACGGTGATCGGGAGAGCCCGGATGCGCCCAGGTCCGAGCAATCACTTGGCGCGGCCGCCGGTGGAACCTTCGGCAGGCGGACCGAACGTGCCGCTGATATCGACTCGAATCTTGCCGACGTTGTCGTCGGTGTCGGAATCGTACATCCGCAGATACAGGCGGCCGGAGATCTTGGCGAAGAGATCCGCCTGGTGGCCGATGAAGAAGGGCCGCGGCTTCTTTTTCTCCGCTTCTTCCTCTTCCTTGGTTTTCGCGGACTCGTCCTTAGTGGCGTCGCCGGCCGCGGGTTTTTCGGCGTCGGCACCCGCCGGCTGGGCTTGCTCAGCCGGCGCCGCCTCGGCCGGCTTATCGCCGGCGTTTTCCCCAGAGGCCGCCTCGGTCGACTCTGGCGGCGCTTCGATGTGCGCGCCGGGCTGATCGCCGGGAGGGATGATAATGCCGATCAGCGCACCCAGGTTGAACTTACGCAACTCTTTGGGAATCTCGATCCCGTCGCCGCCCACCGGGTAGTGCATGTTCATTTTCCAATGGCCGTCGGCCCGGATCATCACCGGCTTGCCTTCGATCACGTCCACGCCCGAATCCTGCCAGCCCTTGTTGGCCATCACTTCGACCACCACGCGTTTGGCCGTGGCCTGCTTGCCGATGATCTTGGTCAGGGCCGCCTGGGCCGGTCCGTAGTTGGGCACCAGTCGCAGGATCTCGCGGTAGCAGGTAATGGCCTTGTCCAGGTCCTTTTTGCGCTCGTATTCCAGTGCCAGCTTCTGGGCTCCGCGGATGAAGGCCTGGTGAACTTCGAGCAGTCGCGGATCGTCGGGCACGTTGGATTTGTTCTTGCCCTGATCTTGCTGGTCGTTGCCGGCCTGCCCGCCCTGGTTGCCACCCTGACCCTGATTGTTGCCGCCACGGCGGTAGCGTTGGGCCTCGGCCACGGAGGCCAGCGCGGCGACAAGCGACAGGGCGACGAGCCACGCGAAAAGTGGTCG
This sequence comes from Pirellulales bacterium, assembly GCA_036509275.1. Taxonomy (GTDB): domain Bacteria; phylum Planctomycetota; class Planctomycetia; order Pirellulales; family PNKZ01; genus DATATB01. The sequence goes on from DATCFX010000266.1 coordinate 4,895, forward strand.
AACCACGGCGATGGACCTCATGCGAGCGTTTTTTTGCAGTGTACTGGAAAGACCCGCGCAGCTTGGCGCACGCCTATTTGAATCTACCTTGCGGCCAGATGCAAGAAACCGACGCTCCC
>DATCFX010000267.1:0-1086 GCA_036509275.1 Pirellulales bacterium
AGCCCGCCCACTCCGCAACGGTGACGACGGGTCCGGCGCCTGGACCCAAGCCGAACATCCTGTTTGTCCTGGTCGATGAGATGCGTTTCCCAAGCGTGTTCCCCGCCGGCATCGACGACGCGGCGGGTTTCCTCAAATGTACATGCCGCGCGTGTTCGGCCTGTGGCAGAGCGGGGTGAAGTTCTCCGCTCACTACACTGCGGCTGTGGCCTGCACGCCGGCGCGCGGAACGCTGATTTCCGGCCTCTACTCGCAGCAGAGCTGGCTGGCGCAGACCATCACGGCGAAAAAGCCCACCGACACGACATCGCAGCAGCCGCAGCTCAATCCGGCCTATCCCACCTATGGCAGCCTGCTGCGCGAAGCGGGCCACACCACCCCGTATATCGGCAAGTGGCACGTCTCGATCCTGAACCCCAAGGAGCCGGGGCTGGGCCTGGAGCCGTACGGCTTCACGGGCCGGGTTTATCCCGATCCGACCGGCTCGAACCTGCAAGGCACGGTCGGCGACCCGCAAAACGGCTATCTCAGCGACGGCGTCACCGCCGAGGTGGCGTCGGATTATCTCGGCCGCCGCCGCCCGGACGACGCGCCGTGGTGCCTGACAGTCTCGTTCGTCAACCCGCACGACAAAGAATTCTTCTGGGGCGGCACCGAGTTCCAGACCTACAACGACCTGTTTGCGGGCAAGCCGCTCAAGCAGTTCATCCCATATTCGACCGACGGCCACCCGCCGATCGTATCCTGGGATGCCGACCTGCTGAAGGATCCGCAGCCGCAAGGCTATGCGCCGGTGCCGCCGAACTGGGAATCGGCGGTGCGGGTCGCTGCCGAAAAACCCTCGACGCAGACGTTCGTGCGCGGCTTCTCCGAGGCGGTGTGGGGCGGCGCGTCGGACGATCAACAAGCCGGGTTCCATGTGGTGCCCTATCCCGTGCCGACGCTCGGGATCGGCATCGGCAAGGCACCGTACTCCTATTGGTCGCGCGGACTGGATTGCTACACGCAGACGTTGAGCATTGTCGACGGGCGGATCGGTCAGGTGCTCGATGCGCTGCCGGCCGACGTGGCGCAGAACACCGTTAT
>DATCFX010000268.1:0-1714 GCA_036509275.1 Pirellulales bacterium
AGGATCGACCGAAAAATAACTTCTCCGCAACCCCTCTCCCTTGGCGGGAGAGGGTAGGGTGAGGGGGCCGGGAAAAACGGAACTTATTTTTCGGTCGATCCGTACTTCGTCAATAACTGTTGAATCGCCTCCAATGTGGACAAATACTGCACCAGCGGCAAACCGTCGACGCTGGGCTGGCGAATGCCGGTTGTCCCGTCCACGGCGCCGCCTTCGCAGACGAGCGTCTCGATCAGCCGGCCGTGGTTTTCGACCGACCAGTTAGCGATCAGCGCACGGCGATCTCGCAGGACGCACACCGAGCCGGCTAGCGCGTAGGCGGCCCAATTGCTGACGCCGGCCAGCAGCAGCCAATCGGTCGGCACGCGGCAGATGATCTTGTCGGCCGCCGGATCGGCCAGTGCCTGCCGAACTTGCTGCCAAGAAAGCTGGCCCACGCCAATCTCGTTGCCGCCGTCGGCCATGCCGATGGTTTTGATCGGCCTGGCAAGCGCCGAGGCGGCTTCGAACAGCGCGTGCAGCGGCGCCGTCACTGCGTCGATCACCACGCCGCGCATGTTGTGGCAGTTTCCACCACCTGCGCCCGCATGGGCCGGCCCAGGCCGCTCAACGGCGATCAGATGCGTCCAATCGCTGCCGCCGGCCATGTCCAGGCACCAGGCGAAGCACCGATCGGCGGCACGCGGGTCGCCCGCTTGCCAGGGTGCTTCGACGATGATGTCTTCCGGCAGCCGCAGGTAGCGGCAGCCTGCGGCCAGCACCGGGGCCGTGTAGCAGTCGGTAATCAATTGCACGCGGATGCCCAACTCCCGCAGCGCGCGAGCCAGGTAAAGCGCTCCGGGGGGACCATCGGTTTCGGCGGCTGGCGGGTCGGCAGCCAGCGTGCAGAACCCGGTGACGATTGCCACCGAGCGAGCCCCGGCCAAGCTTTCGGCCGCTAATCCGAGTTGGCCAGCGTCGAGATATTGTCCATGCTCGCGCGCCGAGGGGAGGCGTCGCCCCCCGGGGTCGCGATGCACGAGCGCTTCGAGTTCGGCCAGGGGTAGCCGGTGGGCAGGCGTCACGGATTACAATTCCGAAACAATTGTGCGCTCTCGACGAAACACGGCAATTCATGGCCTCTGGCAGGGCATACGTCGAGAAAAGCGGGGTGGTTGACCAAGGGATGCGTTTAAGCTACAAAATGCGCCGGCTCGTGAAATTTGTCACGAACCAACCCTTGCACTCGATTGCCAGCACTAAAACGCCGTGCTGCGACAACACCTTATAGCCTACTTTCAGGTTTGTGCGGCCGCAAACGCGGTGCGACGCAGCGGAGTTCCGCCGTCGCTGTGTTTGCCGGCGCACGTGGCCTTGAGAGGCGGCAATCGATCGCAGTGTTGAACCAGACCGGCCGCTCGCATTGATAGACGAAGTCGATGAGGTTCGAGAACTGGTATGGCTGAAAAAAAGAAGATGACCGTGGCTGAGATCCTGGCTGCGGCCCGCAAGGCCGACAGCAAGCAGGACGAATCGCCGGCCAGCGAGGCCGCTCCGTCACCCGCCGAAGCGCCGCCAGCCGAAGCCGAAGCGGCACCGGCCGAAACCATCGAGGCCGCTGCGCCCGAACCGGCTGCACCGGCCAAGGCCGCGCAACCGGTTGCCAAGCCGGGCGCCGCCGGCCGGCCGAGCGTCTCGGATATTCTCGCTGCTGCCCGGGCGGCCAAAGGCGAGG
>DATCFX010000269.1:0-2918 GCA_036509275.1 Pirellulales bacterium
CAATTCCCACGCGGGTCGGCGACCCCTCGCCGATCAAGTACGTGATCTACATCATCAAAGAGAACCGCACCTACGACCAGGTGCTGGGCGACATGCCGCGCGGCAACGGCGATCCGTCGCTGGTGATGTTCGGCCAGCAGGTGACTCCCAACCATCACAAGCTGGCCTCCGAGTTTGTGCAGTTGGACAACTTGTACTGCAACGGCCACGTCTCGGCCGACGGCCATCCCTGGTCGACGATGGCCTACAACACCGATTACATCGCTCGCAATTGGGCCCTCACGTATTCCCATCGCGTCGGCATCGAAGACGACGATGACGGCGATCTGGCCAACGCGCCCGGCGGCTACTTGTGGGATGCCTGCGCCCGGGCCGGACTCTCGTATCGCAGCTATGGCGAGTTCGGCGGCCGCGTCAGCCAGCCGGATGGCAACGTGCGAATGGAAGGCAAAGTGCCGGGCCTGGTGGGGCACATGAGCCCGCGCTATGGGCTGCCGGCGGCCAAGGGGCGGAAGGTTCGCGACAGCGATCGGCTGGCCGTGTTTTTGGAAGAGTTCGCCGAGTACGAAAAACATGGCGATCTGCCGCGGTTCATCGTCATGAGCCTGGGCGAAGACCACACCTCCGGAACCACGCCCGGCACCTTCACGCCGCAAGCCTGCGTCGCCAGCAACGACCTGGCACTGGGCCGGCTGGTCGAAGCGGTCAGCCACAGCAAGTACTGGCCCGAGACGGCCATCTTCGTGATCGAAGACGACGCCCAGAACGGGCCCGACCACGTCGACGCCCACCGCACCGTGGGCCTGGTCATCAGCCCCTACGTGCGCCGTAAGCAGCTCGACAGCTCGCAGTACAGCACCGTCAGCATGCTGCGGACGATGGAGCTGATCCTGGGCCTGCCTCCGTTGAGCCAGTTCGACGCGGCGGCCCGGCCCATGTTCGCCGCCTTTAGCGACAAGCCCGATCTGACCCCCTACCGGCACGAGCCCGCGCGAATCGACTTGGACGCCAAGAACTCGCGGCTGGCCTACGGAGCCGAGCGTTCCAGCCGGATGGATTTCGCCGAGTACGACAAGATCGACGATTTCGAGCTGAACGAAATCCTCTGGCGCTCGATCAAAGGCCCCGACGCGCCCATCCCGCCCGCGGTTCGCCGCGCCATTGCGTATCGCACGGCGCCGAGCCGCGACCGTAACGGCGCGGGCAACAACGGCGAGCGGCAAGCGCCAGCTTGCCGGTGATTCGACGCCACGCCTGGCTTGCCGCGATTGGGAGTCCAACGGCCGTGTGCAAACCCGCACTACCGGGAGGCTCGCGCCTCCCGCTCGCCACGAAATATTCGTCCGCGGCACTCAGCCAAACAATTCTGTCCGCACTTTCGCTTCGCCTTCGGGGCCGATCAGACGCTGCTGCAAACCCTGGTACGGGAAGCTGAATTTCCAGGGATCGAGGCCGAGCAGGTGCAGAATGGTGGCTTGCAGGTCGTGGATGCTCATCTTGTTTTCGACGACGTGATAGCCCAGCTCGTCGGTCTGGCCCAGCGAAATGCCGCCGCCGATGCCGCCGCCGGCCATCCAGATGGTAAAGCTGTGCGGATGATGGTCGCGGCCCAAGAATTTCGAGCCGCCGCGTTCTTCGTTCAGCGGCGTGCGGCCGAATTCGCCGCCCCAGACCACGAGCGTTTCGTCCAGCAGCCCACGCTGCTTGAGATCGCGAATCAGCGCCGTGACGGGCCGGTCCATCTCGCGGCATTTTTCCGGCAGCCGGTGGACAATGTCGCTCCCCTTGCCGGTGCCGTGAATGTCCCAGCCCCAGTCGAACAACTGCACGTAGCGCACGCCCTGCTCCACCAGCCGCCGGGCCAGCAGGCAGTTGTTGGCAAACGACGCCTCGCCCGGCTTGCTGCCGTACGACTCGTGGACCCGGGCCGGCTCGCGCGCGATGTCCATCACCTCCGGCACGGCCGCCTGCATGCGAAAGGCCAACTCGTATTGGCTGATCCGCGTCAGCGTCTCCGGATCGCCGAACTCGCGCAGCTCGAGCTCGTTCAAGTCTTTGAGCGCGTCGAGGCTGTCGCGGCGCACTTGCCGGCTCATGCCCTTCGGATCCGAAACATACAGGATCGGCTCGCCGGTCGTGCGGCATTGCACTCCCTGGTAGACCGAAGGCAAAAACCCGGTGCCCCACAGGCTCTTGCCGCCCGTGGGATCCGTGCCGCCGCTGACCAGCACGACGAAGCCGGGCAGGTCCTGGTTCTCGGACCCCAGGCCGTAAGTGATCCACGAGCCCATCGCCGCCTGGCCGAATTGCTGCGAGCCGGTGAACAGCAGTAGCTCGGCCGGCGCGTGGTTGAACTGATCGGTGTGCATCGAGCGGACGATGGCCAGTTCGTCGGCGATGCTGGCGATGCCCGGCAGCAGCTCGCTGATCCACGCCCCGCCGCGGCCGTGCCGCTGGAACTTGAACGGGCTGCCCAGCAGCTTGGGATGTCCCTTGATGAAGGCGAACCGCTCGTTCTTCAAGAACTCGTCGGGGCACGGCTGCAGGTTCATTTCTACAAGCTTCGGCTTGTAGTCGAACATATCGTGCTGCGGCGGCCCGCCGGACATGTGCAGATAGATCACGTTCTTGGCCCGGGCGGCAAAGTGCGGCTTGCGCACGGCCAGCGGCCGATCCATCGAGCGGGCCGCTTGCGCCCCTCGGCCGTCGAGCATGCCCAGCGCGATCGCCCCCAATCCGACTTGCGAGGCCCCCAGAAAATGCCGGCGGGTCATGTGCCGCGCTTGCTGCCAATTCGGTTGCATGGCGATCATCCTTTGGTCAAGACGCCGTCGAGGTTCAACAGCACGCCGGCTACCACGGTCCACGCGGCCAATTCGGCCGGCGGCATGTCCTTGGGCAGCGGCCCGAGCGGATCG
>DATCFX010000270.1:0-4153 GCA_036509275.1 Pirellulales bacterium
GCTTCTCGGCCAAACGATCAGATGCCAGTGATTGGGCATCAGGCAATACGCCAACAGCCGAACCGGCACGCGGTCAACCGCCTGCAACAGCACCTTCTCAAACGCCTCATAGTCCTCGTCGTCTTCGAAAATCGTCATCCGGGCATTGGCGCGATTGAGCACGTGATAAACGTACCCTCCCTCGGCCGCTCGCGATGGTCGTCCCATACTTAGCCAACCTACCGCCTCCGAGCCTTCGCGTCAACGAATAGGTTCCTGACACCTTTTAATTCCGTTAGCCCCCGGTCATTGACGGGGGGCTCATGCCCGGTTGCGGTTCAACTGAACATTGCTGGACCCTTGCTTGACAAGCGCTGGCGGCCAAGCGACGATTCTGGCTTGGGCGGGAGATCCTTTCCGCCGGCCGCGGTAGGAGTCTCGCATGGTTCAGCCGCATAATTTGGGCATTGTCACGATCCTGGCGCTGTGTGCGCTGGTGATCTTCGGCCTGATCTTTCTGGCGATCTTCGCCCGTTATTTTCGCTTCTGGATCCAGTCGGTTACCACCGGCGCCAGCATCGGCATTTTCGACCTGCTGGGGATGACCTTCCGCAAGGTAAACCCCAACGTGATCGTCCGCAGCAAGATCATGGCCGTGCAGGCGGGCCTGGGCGAGGAAACCGGCATCACCAGCAAGGCGCTCGAGGCGCATTACCTGGCCGGCGGCAACGTGCCGCTCGTGATCCGCGCCATCATCGCAGCCAAGAAGGCCAAGACCATCGACCTAGACTTCAAGCTGGCCACGGCCATCGATCTGGCCGGCCGCAACGTGCTCGAGGCCGTGCAGACCAGCGTGTATCCCAAGGTAATCGACTGCCCGGGCAAGAACTCCGGCCGCGCGACGCTGGATGCCATCGCCAAAAATGGTATTCAGCTCAAAGTCAAGGCTCGGGTCACCGTGCGGGCGAACCTCAACCAACTGATCGGCGGCGCGACCGAAGAGACGATCATCGCCCGGGTGGGCGAGGGGATCGTCAGCGCCATCGGTTCGTCGGAATTTCACTCGGACGTGCTGGAGAATCCGGACCGCATTTCCAAGGCCGTGCTGGCCAAGCGGCTCGATTCGCAGACCGCGTTTGAGATCGTATCGATCGACATTGCCGATATCGACGTGGGCGACAACATCGGAGCCCGCTTGCAGGCCGACCAGGCCGAGGCCGATATGCGCGTGGCCCGGGCCAATGCTGAAAGCCGCCGTGCGATGGCCGTGGCCCAAGAGCAGGAAATGATCGCCACGATCGAAGAGAGCCGCTCGAAGGTGGTCGCGGCCGAGGCCGAAGTGCCGCAAGCCATCGCCGATTCGTTTCGAGCCGGCACGCTCGGCATCCTCGACTACTACAAGCTCCGCAACGTGCAGGCCGATACGGAAATGCGATCGGCGATCGCCGGCACCGGGCAAGGCTCGCGCAACGGTCAGCGGGGGCCCGCGACATGACGCCGCTGCTGGCAGACCTCGCGCTGCTCAAGGCCATCATGTTCGTGGTGGTGATCGCGATTTATGCGATCAACCACTTGCTCAGCGGGTTGAAGAAACCGCCGGCCGGCCCGCCGCCGCGCATGCCTCCGCCCGGCGCTCCGCCGGAGCGGCGTCCACCGGTCGCAGCCCAGCCGCCGGCCGGCAATTTCGATCGCAGTGTGCCCGATGCGAACGCGCCGGATGTGAATGCGGAGCTCAGCGATTTTTTGCGCCGGGCCGCCGCCAAGCGGCAGCAAGCCGGCGGCCGACCGCTCACGATGACGCCGGCGAAAGCCGAGCAGCCGGCAGCCCGGCCATCCCGCAAACGCAAGAAGGCGGACACGTCATCGCAGCCGGACCGACCGGTCGAAGAACGGCTGACCCAACGCCGCGCCTTGCCGACGCTCGACACCCGGGCCATCGAAGAGCGCTCGTCGCAATTCGGCATCCGCTCGGACGAGCAGCTTGGCGAGCATATTCGCGACGTGTTCGACCGCAAATTGGGGCTGCTGGCTGTCGATAGCGAAAAAGCACCGGCAGCCACGCCGCCGCCGACGGCCGAGTTGCAATCCAGCGTGGCCGTCGAAATGTCCGCCCTGTTGTGCAATCCCCAATCGCTGCGTGGCGCGATTATCCTCAACGAAATCCTGACGCGCCCCGAGCACCGCTGGTAACACCTGGAAAGGATCCTGGATTCATGACGATCGCCTCGGCAACGCCCGGCAAAACGCGACTGGGATGGATCGGCACCGGCGTGATGGGCTCGAGCATGTGCGGTCATTTGCTGGCCAAAGGCTACGGCGTGACCGTCTTTAACCGGAGCAAGAGCCGCGCCGAGGCCCTGCTAGCCAAAGGCGCCCATTGGGCCGATTCGCCCGCAGCCGTCGCCGCCGCCAGCGACATGGTGTTTACCATCGTCGGCTTTCCCAGCGACGTGCGCAGCGTGGTGCTGGGCGAAAACGGCGCGCTGTCGGGCAGCCGCCCCGGCATGGTACTGGTGGACATGACCACCAGCGAACCCTCGCTGGCCGAAGAAATTGCCCAGGCGGCGACGGCCCGTGAGGTGATGAGCATCGACGCGCCGGTTTCGGGCGGCGACGTCGGCGCCCGCGAGGCCCGGCTGTCGATCATGATTGGCGGCGACAAGTCGGCCGTCGAGGCCGTGATGCCCTGCTTCGAGACGCTGGGCAAAACCATCATCCATCAGGGCGGCCCCGGCGCCGGGCAACACACCAAAGCCGTCAACCAGGTGCTAATCGCCTCGAACATGATTGGCGTCTGCGAAGCCCTGCTCTATGGCTACCGGGCCGGACTCGACTTGGAAACCGTGATGAAAAGCGTGGCTTCCGGCGCGGCCGGTAGTTGGTCGCTTTCGAACCTCGGGCCGCGCATTATCGCCGGCAACTTCGATCCCGGCTTCTTTGTCGAGCATTTCATCAAGGACATGGGCATTGCGTTGGCAGAGAGCAAGCGGATGCGCCTGGCCATGCCGGGGCTGGCCCTGGCCCATCAGCTCTACATTTCGCTCGCCGCGCAAGGCCACGCCCGCAGTGGCACGCACGCCCTCGAACTGGTCCTGGCCGGCCTGGCCGGCATCGATTGGACGAGCCGCCAGGCGGCAGTGCCGTAGTGACGCGGGGAAAATCGCGGAGGGGCTCACTCCGGTCGACGATATTCGGCGGCCCACTGCTTGGCGATTTCCGGCAGCCTCGTTACGACTTCCCTTCCAAACAGCACTTCGTCAACGTAGCCCATATGCAGCATGTCGATAATGCGGCACAAATAGGAGCGGCCTTTAACCCACCACGTAAAGTGTGCATCAACCATGAGGAGATGCTGAATATGCGTCGCGCGGTCATCGCCGTGTCTGAGTCCCTGCAACGCTACGTCGAGTTCCTCCAACTCCATTCCATCCAGTAGCGTCTCGTAGACGCCATCTGCAACGCGGCTTCCGAAGGTGGTGGTGTAATAGTACTCCTTGATTTCCCAGACTGCCGTCGGGTTGATCGGCCCTGGGAAGGCTCCGTCGACGCGACGCGCCAGGGTACGAAAGGGCTCCTTGTTCCTTGTGATGGTTGTGAGCGCCTGGGGGTTATAGTTGCACGGCAGTGGCCCGATATTGGCGTCAATGAGCATGTTGATGATCCCCGTGAAGTATGCCGGCTTTCTCATCGTGCCGCTCTGCTTATTCATTGGGCCGGCCATGCGGGACTTCACACTGCGTCGTATCTTGTCATGCAGTTTGCGGGCTTGTTCCGCGTCCATGAGGAGCGGTTCGACGATCGTATTTAGGATCTCGGCCCGATAATCGAAATAGTCGAGCACTTGTTTGCCTAGGGCAGTGGCCTTCGCGTTGTCGCCGATGAGATGCTTGGTGTTGAGGTTTAGATACTCAAGTGCCGCGTGCATCTCGGCGAGAGTCGGCACCTTGATTGGCCCGGTCTGGCCTTTTGCGCCGGGCTGCCGCTTGGGCTTGACGGTGTACCCGACGCGCTGGCTTATGGTTCGGATGTTGGCCCAAAAGGCTTTGGATAAGCCGATGAAGGCGGGGTTTGGCTGCACGTTCGAAGTTGCTCCTCAAAACGAGTGACCAAATCGAGCAGCGTCACTCCAACCGCCAAACAGATTTGCCGCAATTCAATTAAATCGAGTCGTCTT
>DATCFX010000271.1:0-2306 GCA_036509275.1 Pirellulales bacterium
CGACCGAAAAATAACTTCGGCTTCTTTCCGGCTCCTCACCGTGCCCTACCGTAAAGGGGAGAGGGGGGCGTGGAGAAGTTATTTTTCGATCGATCCCTGGCGTACACGCTGGCGCGCGAGGGGACACGCGTCCGCCAGTCCACCGCTCTCGAGGGCCGATGATCATGCTTGTATTGCCTCGCTATGCGTTCTCGGTGTGGTTTTTCGGCTTGTTCCGCTCGAAGCAACTGTACGTGGTGTGCGGCTCCGCGGTGACCTTGAGCCTGGTGCTGGTCGTTTCGCTCGTATCGCTGGCGCGCGGGCAGGCGCCTGCTCCATCGCTGCTGGCGTCCAATCCTTCGCCCAGCGGGACCACTTCCGTCGGCCCGGTTAATTCCACGACCCTCGCCGCCTGCGCCGCTGCCTTGAACGAGGCCCGGCACGTGCTCGACTCGGTCGCCACGATGCAGGCCGTGATGGAAAAGCGCGAACGCGTCCGCGGCCGCCTCGAGCCGCTGCAACAAATCGAGATCAAAGTCCGCCGCGCCCCCCGCGGCGTCTACATGCGCTGGCGCGCGCCCGACGAAGGGCAGGAAGTCATCTGGCGAGAGAACGCCAACGGCAATCAGATCCTCGTACACCCGGGCGGCTGGCGCGGCCGCTTGCTGCCGATGGTCAGGATCGATCCCAACAGCCCGCGCGTGCTGGAGCAGAGCCGGCGACCGATCGAATCGGCCGGCCTGTGGGCCATGACCCGGCAACTAGGCGAGTTGGTGGCGCAGGCGCAAAAATCGGCCGCGGCGCTGCGCGTGGACGTGACCCAAGACCAGCAGTTTGCCGGCCGCAAATGCACCGCGTACCGCCTGGTCCGCGCCGCGTATACGTCGGCGAGCGACTTTCAGAGCCTCGTGATCTATATCGATGCGGCCGCCAAAGTGCCCGTCGGAATCGAACGCTATATCTGGACGGTTGGCGGGCGCGGCGCGCCGGTGCTGGACGAGTATTATGCCTACCGCGACCTGCGCTTGAACGCTCCGCTATCCGGTCGCGACTTCGACGCCGCCAACCCGGCTTATCATTTCGGCGACGCGGCCGGCAGCGACCAGGATGCCGAATCGATCGGCAGCAAAGCGGGCGCTCAACTCAAATAACTCCGCACAGCGGGCCGCCGCGGACGGCCAGCGCCTCGACGCGGCGCACGACGTCCGGGTCGGACTCCAGCGGCGGGGCATGGTGCGGCTTCACGCGGGCGTCGATCACCAAGGGGCCGCGACAGCCCCAGTGCTTGTGTTCGACCAGCGGCTCGATGCCGTATACGTCGTCGGCCGGGTTCGAGCGGGTAAACGTTACCCACAGCCAGTTGGCCAGGCTGCGCGAGGCCAACTCGCTATCGTCGACCACGACTAGCAGCGGAAACGTCCGCAGCGGCTCGTTGGCGGCCAATGGACTCAAGGCCGACGCGAGAAAACCATCGTCGCCGGCGGCATCTGGCGAAAATGGCCGGCCGCGCAGCACCAGCACGCCGGGCACCGGACCCAGGCGCGGCTCGTCTAAGCCGGGCGGAAGTTGCAAGCCGCTGGGCAGCTCGACGGGCAGGGTGCGCCTGGCTTCGCCGGCCGCGGCGATCACCAGCTTCGAGCCCTCGTTCAGTCCAGTGCCCGAATAGTCGAGCGTGTCGATCGTGGTCCGAGTCTGGAAGTGCAAGTCGCGCAGCCAGTCGACGCGCTGGAGCAGATGCCGGAAAAAGCCGGGGATGTCGTGGATGTCCAAAGCCGGCGCGTCGTCGCTGGCCACGATCAGCAGGTACTTGGCCAGCGACAACTGGCCCTGGCCCAGCAGTGCGTTGGCCTGCGTTAGCAGCTCGCGCGGCTGCCGGCCGGCCGCGTAGGGCACGTAACGCTCGCTGCCGATGGCCAGCAGCAGCGGGTGGACGCCGGCCGCGTCTACCGCGTGTACGGCCCGCACGCCGGCCACGAGCGTTGGCACCACCGGACCGGTCAGCTCATGAATCAGCGCGCCGAACGTCGTGTCCTCCTGCGGCGGCCGGCCGACGGACGTGAACGGCCAGATCGCTCCCGGCCGATGCCACACGCGTTCCACTTCCAGCACCGGAAAATCATGCTGGAGCGAATAATAGCCCAGATGATCGCCAAACGGCCCCTCGGGCAACTGCCGCTCGGAGGCCACGCGGCCGACGATGCAAAAATCGGCCTCCGTATACACGGGCGGCAATCCCGCCCGCGCGGCCAGCGGAATCGAGTGTCCGGCTAGCGCCCCGGCAAAGGCCAACTCGCTCATCCCCTCGGGTAGCGGCATGACCGCGGCCA
>DATCFX010000272.1:0-1593 GCA_036509275.1 Pirellulales bacterium
CGACCGAAAAATAACTTCCGTTTTTCCCGGCCCCTCACCCTGCCCTCTCCCGCAAGGGGAGAGGGGGGTGCGGAGAAGTTATTTTTCGGTCGATCCTAAACGGAGTGAGGGAGGCTAGCCAACGCGTCCGTTGGCGCTGCCCCGCGCGGTGGCCAGTCCATGGCCCCCGGTGCCGCATGGCGACAGCCGACGTCCAGCCACCCAGCAATTGCCCCGGCTGCCAGCAGCCGCCCGTCACGCCGCTGGCGATTCTCGCGCGGCTGGGACCCGGGCTGATTATTGCCGCGTCGATCGTCGGCTCGGGCGAATTGATCGCCACGACAAAAACGGGCGCCGACGCCGGTTTCGAACTACTGTGGCTGATCCTGATCGCCTGCGTGATCAAGGTGTTCGTGCAGGTCGAGTTCGGCCGTTTTGCGATCACCGAGGCCAAGAGCTCGATCGAAGGCATGAATCTGCTGCCCGGCCCACGCTGGCGCGTGAACTGGCTGGTCTGGTACTGGATGATCATGTTCGTGGGTCAATTGGCGCAACTGGGCGGCATTGTCGGCGGAGTGGGTCAGAACCTGGCCATGAGCTTTCCGCTGACTGGCGATTTTCTGGCCGATCTCGACCGCTCGCCGAACGTGGCGGCGGTCGCCACCTGGGACGACGTATACTGGAGCCTGATCGTCACGGTCATTACGGCGGTGATGCTGTTCAACGGCTGTTATGGGCTGGTGCAGAACGTGGCCACCACGCTGGTCGTGGGCTTCACCGCCGTGACGATCTTCAACCTGGCGGCGCTGCCCTATGTGTCCGAAGTGAAGCTCTCGTGGAACGATTTTGCCGACGGCCTGCGCTTTCATCTGCCGGCGCGCCAGCAGGGCATCGATTCGCCGCTGGCCACGGCGCTGGCGGCTTTCGGCATTATCGGCGTCGGCGCCAGCGAACTGGTCGCGTATCCCTACTGGTGCCTGGAGAAGGGCTACGCCCGCTTTGCCGGCCCGCGCGAAGCCGACAGCGGTTGGGCCGCCCGAGCGGCCGGCTGGCTGCGGGTGATGCGTTGGGACGCGACCTGCTCGTTGTTGATCTACACGCTGGCAACCGTGGCCTTTTATCTGCTGGGAGCAGCCGTGCTGCACCCGGAGGGACTGTCTCCGGCCGGCAACCAGATGATCCGCACGCTGACGCGGATGTACGAACACGTGTTCGGCCGCTGGGGCGAATGGGTTTTTCTGTTCGGCGCGTTTGCCGTGCTGTATTCGACGTTTTTCGTGGCGATTGCCGGCAATGCCCGCATCGCGGCCGACTGCCTGCGGCTGGTGCGCTTGCAGCCGGCCGACGAGCGCGTGCAGCGCTGGTGGGTGCGGCTGTTTTGCGCGACGTTTCCGTTTTTGAGTTTGGCGGCCTACATGCTGCACAAAGACCCGGTGCAGTTGGTGCTGCTCAGCGGGATGATGCAGGCGATTGCGCTGCCGATGCTGGGAGCCGCGGCGCTGTACTTCCGTTATCGGCGCTGCGATCCGCGGCTGACGCCCGGCCTGCTGTGGGACATCTGTTTATGGTGTTCCGTCTTTGGATTATGCATCGCCGGCCTGGGTGCCCCGCTGG
>DATCFX010000273.1:0-5014 GCA_036509275.1 Pirellulales bacterium
CCGTATCCGCAGCCGCTTTTTCCGGCGGGCGGTTGGGAGCGCACAGCGTCAAATGGCCATCGGCCGACAGTGCCGCAGCCGGCGAAAACACCCAGCCATAGCGCACGCCCGTCAGCCATTGCACGTGCTCGACGCGGTTCACGATCACCAGATCGAGCTTTTGCCGCTGCATCTCGTCCAGCAAGCGCCCCTGCCGTCCGCGGCACAAATCCAGGTCGATTTCGAAGGCGGTCATCGTAGGGGCCTACTAGCTGGGTGGCGGCGTGGAGAATGGCGATCCCCTGGTCGCGGCAATCCTACCACCCCGGGGGCTGCTGGCACAGGACGCGGCAGGCAGACCCCACGGACCGCAGGCCGTGGGCTTTTTGACGCCTTCAACCGGGCGTGGATGCGGCCATACTTTCTTGCTGAAAGGGCGAAAACCGCGTAAGATCAGAGGTGCTCCAGCAGCCGCCGTTTGCCCGCCTCAGCCTTCTTCCCGCCCCACCGATTGTCAGCCATGCACCGATTTCTACGGCTGTCGCTGGTTGCCCTGTCGATGCTGCCCGGTGGCGGGGCGATCGCGGTGGCGGCCGGCAAGGTGGACTACGCTTCGCAGGTTCGGCCGATCCTGGCCGAGCACTGTTTTCGCTGTCATGGGGTCGGCAAGGCCAAGAGCGATTTGCGGCTGGACTCGATCGCCGGCGCGCTGGCCGGCGGCAATAGCGGGCCGTCGATCGTGCCGGGCAAAAGCGGCGAGAGCCTGCTGATCGAGGCGATCACCGGCGGCGACAATGCCAGCCCCATGCCGCCCGAGGGGCCGCGTTTGCCGGCCGACGCCATTGCGCTGTTGAAAACTTGGATCGATCAGGGAGCCCCCGGACCGCGCGAAGTGGCCGAGTCGGCCCGCGCCGCGGTGCCCAGTTCGCATTGGTCGTTTCAACCACTAGCCCATGGGCCGCTGCCCAAGGTCAAGCATACCCAGGCCGTGCGCACGCCGATCGATGCATTCATCGTCTCGCGGCTCGAGCGCGAGGGGCTGGCCCCTTCGCCCGAGGCTGAACCGGCAACGCTGGTGCGGCGGCTGTTCTTGGATCTGATCGGCTTGCCGCCCTCGCCGGCCGAGCTGGCGGAATACCTGCATGACAAGCGGCCGGATGCTTACTCGCGGTTGGTCGATCGGCTGCTGGCTTCGCCGGCTTATGGCGAGCGCTGGACGCGGCACTGGCTCGACCTGGCCCGCTATGCGGATAGCAACGGCTACACGATCGACGGTGCCCGTTCGATCTGGAAATATCGCGACTGGGTCATCGCCGCCCTAAACCACGACATGCCTTTCGACCAGTTCACGATCGAGCAACTGGCCGGCGATCTGCTGCCTGAGCCGACCACCGATCAACTGGTGGCCACCGGCTTTCATCGCAATACCATGCGCAACGAAGAGGGCGGAACCGATCCGGAGCAGTTTCGCGTCGAAGCGGTGGTCGATCGCGTGAGCACGACCGGCTCCGTGTGGCTGGGGCTGACCGTGGGCTGCGCGCGGTGCCACGACCACAAGTACGACCCAATTTCGCAGCGCGAGTTTTATCAACTCTTTGCCGTCTTCAATAATGCCGACGAGCCGTCGCTGGCGCTGCCCACCGATCAACAGGCCCGCGAGCAGCCGGCGATCGACGCGGAAATCGAGCTGGTGCAGATGCGGGTCGCCACGGTCGAGGCCGAGTTGCCAGGCCGGCAGGGCGAGTGGGAAAGGACGATCGGCCAGCAGCTTGAGGAATTGGCCGCGGGCGGCAAGACGCCCGACGTGCTGGCCGTGCTCGCGCCGCTTCGCGAAGCGCTGGCCGTGGCGCCGGCCAAACGTTCGGCGGCCCAGAAGAAGCGGCTGCTCGATGAATTTCGCCAGCACGACAAAGAATACGTGACGATCATGGCGAGCCTGACCGAGCTCAAGCAGCGCAAAAAGCAGCTCGCCTCCGCCGTGACCACCACGCTCATCATGCGCGAGCGGGCACAGCCGCGGCCGACGTTTGTGCATCTGCGGGGCGATTTTCTGCGGCCCGGCGCCCGCGTGGCCCCGGGCGTGCCGGCCGTCTTGCCGCCGCTGGCCGCTTCCGGCAAGCCGGCCAATCGGCTGGACTTCGCCCGCTGGCTGGTCGATCGCCGGCAGCCGCTCACGCCGCGCGTGACGGTCAATCGCATCTGGCAGCAGTATTTCGGCGAAGGGCTGGTGGCCACCGAAAACGATTTCGGCACGCAGGGCGAGCGGCCCACGCATCCCGAGCTGCTCGACTGGCTGGCCGGCCAATTGGTCGAGCACGGCTGGAGCTTAAGGGCCTTGCACCGGATGATCGTCAGCAGTGCGACGTACCGCCAGGCTTCGACCGGCCGCGCCGATCTGGCCGCCAAGGATCCTTACAACCGCCTGCTGGGGCGGCAAAACCGCATCCGGCTCGATGCCGAAATCATCCGCGACTCGGCGCTGGCCGCCTCCGGGCTGCTGGATCGCACGCTCGGTGGGCCGGGCGTTTATCCGCCGCAGCCGGAAGGCATTTATCGCTTCACGCAGCAGAAAAAATTCTGGAAGGAAAACACTGGCCCGGACCGCTACCGCCGGACGATGTACACCTTCCTCTGGCGCAGTAGCACGTATCCGCTGCTCACGACGTTCGACGCTCCGGATGCCACGGTCACCTGCACGCGCCGCGTCCGCTCGAACACGCCGCTACAAGCCCTCACGCTGGCCAACGACCGCGGCTTGTTCGAGGCGGCCCAAGCGCTCGCCGCGCGGCTGCTGGCCGAGGCTAACAATGATCGCGCGCGGATCGAGCTGGCCTCGCAGTTGTGCCTGGCGCGAAAGCCTAGCAGCGCCGAGCAAGCGCGGCTGACAACGTTTCTCGCGCGCCAGCGTGCGGCCTTCGCCGCCAGTGCCAAGGACGCCACGCTAGCCGCGCCGGCCCATCGGTCCGAGAAGACCAGCGCCGCCGAAGCCGCGGCCTGGACCGCGCTAGCACGCGTGATGCTGAATCTGGACGAGTTTGTCACACGAGAATAGATCCTCCCCTCGCCCCTTGTGGGAGAGGGGTCGCAGCACGCCCGGCTCAACTTTAGCGTTTGGTGCAACCATGACCGAAGTGAACCGCGACCACGAACTCCAGCCGGCCGGCGATTTGCAGGCCACGCGGCGGCAATTCTTCGGCCGCTCGGCGCTGAGCATCGGGGCCATGGCGCTGGCTTCGCTATTAGATGCCGAGCAAAGCCGGGCCGCCAGCTCGGTGTCGCCGCTGGCGCCCAAGCCGCCGCATTATGCGCCCAAGGCCAAGCGGGTGATCTACCTGTTCATGGCCGGCGGCCCCAGCCAACTCGAACTGTTCGACTACAAGCCGAAGCTGCAACAGCTCGACGGCCAGATCGTGCCCCCGTCGTATACCAAGAACAAGCGCTTCGCCTTCATCAAGGGCGATGCCAAGCTGCTGGGGACCAAACGCAAGTTCCAGCCGCACGGCAAGTCCGGCACCGTGCTCAGCGAGTTGCTGCCACACCTGGCCACCGTCGTCGACGACGTGGCCGTAGTGCGGAGTATGACCACCGACGTGTTCAATCACGGCCCGGCCAAGCTGTTCGTCAATACCGGCTCGTCGCGGTTCGGGCTGCCCAGCATGGGCGCTTGGATCACGTACGGCATCGGCAGCGAGTCGCAGAATCTGCCCGGCTTCGTCGTGCTGCAATCGGGTCCGCGTGGACCGCGCGGCGGAGCGCCCTTGTGGGGCAGCGGGTTCCTGCCGACATCCTATCAGGGCGTACCATTTCTCGCCGGTCCCGAGCCGATCTTGAATCTCGCCAATCCGCAGGGTTTTAGCGCGGCGCGGCAGGCCGACTTCTTCGGCGCCGTGCGCGCGATGAACGCCGAGCATCGCGGCCGCGTCGCAGATCCCGAGATCGCCACGCGGATTGCGGCCTACGAAATGGCCTACCGCATGCAGACCAGTGCGCCGGAGCTGATGGATTTTTCCGGCGAAACGCGCGACACGCTGGCCGCCTACGGCGCCGAGCCGGGCAAAGTGTCGTTTGCCAACAACTGCCTGCTGGCCCGGCGGATGATCGAACGGGGCGTGCGCTTCGTGCAGCTTTATCACACCGACTGGGACCATCACGGCAATCCCGGCACGCACTTGGGCCAGCCGCTGGACGATCGCTGCGGCGAAGTCGACCGGCCATCGGCGGCCTTGGTGCAGGACTTGAAGCAGCGCGGGCTGCTCGAGGACACGGTCGTGGTCTGGGGCGGCGAGTTTGGCCGCACGCCGATGGGCGAGCCGCGCGAACTGGTCGGCCGCGACCATCACATCGACGGCTACAGCATGTGGCTGGCCGGCGGCGGCATCCGCGGCGGCCAGACTTTGGGCGCGACCGACGAACTCGGCTATTACGTCGTCGAAGACCGCGTCCACGTCCACGATCTGCAAGCCACGCTCTTGCACCTGCTCGGCCTCGACCACAAGCGCCTGACCTTCAAGTTCCAAGGCCGCAACTTCCGCCTCACCGACGTCCACGGCGAAGTGGTCCAGAAGCTGCTGGCATAGGAGCGATATCGTCCGCACGTCATAGCGACAGTTGTGAGACTTTTCGACGGGTCCCACTTTTCTGTCGAAGTGGCCCAAACAGGCTGTTGGAGTTCGCCACCGCCTGTACTATCATCTCGCAAGACATCATCGCCGTGGGTATCCGCAGGGCCTGAGCAACACAAAGCCAGGTATCAATAAGAGCCCGCCGCAAGCTGGTCTATCCAGACCACCGCTTGCGGCGGGCTCTTTTTGTTTTGCCGCTCCGGCCCGAGGCCTTTTCGAGGACGCAAATGGCTACCAAGAACCCAGACTTTTGGAAGCTCGTCAAGGCCGACCGCGTGCGCTATTTTGGCCCGAATCCGCCGGGGCCGCTGGAGCCCGACAACTTTGTCGAACTGCTTCGTCCTGATCCGCCGGCGCAGTTGGGAACCGGGCCGCTCGCGGGCGAGGACGACTCGCCGACAGCCCCCGGCGAC
>DATCFX010000274.1:0-1876 GCA_036509275.1 Pirellulales bacterium
GCTCAATATGATGAGCTACTGGTTCATGTGGCCGGCTTTCATTTGCATGATTTCGGCCTTCTTCGTCGAGGGCGGGGCCGCGGCCGCCGGCTGGACGGCGTACCCCACGCTTTCCGACGTGCAAACGGCCGCGCCGGGCAGCCACGCGGGGCAGACGCTCTGGCTGTTCGGCCTGGTGTTCGTGGGCATCTCGTCCATGATGGGCTCGGTCAATTATATGACCACCATCATCCAGATGCGCGCCCCCGGCATGACCATGTTCCGCCTGCCGATGACGATTTGGGCCATGTTCATCACCGCCGTGTTGCAGGCCTTTGCCCTGCCGGTGCTCACCGCCGCGCTGTTCATGCAACTGCTCGACCGCCTGATCCGCACCGGCTTTTTCGTGCCCGAGGGTCTGTGGGTCAACGGCGTCGAAGCCGGCGCCGGCGGCGGACAAACGCTGCTCTGGCAGCACCTGTTCTGGTTCTATTCGCACCCGGCCGTGTACATCATGATCCTGCCGGCGATGGGCATGGTCTCGGACATCATCAGTACCTTCTCTCGCAAGCCGCTGTTCGGCTACAAGCCGATGGTGTACTCGATCGCCGGCATCGCCGGCTTGGGATTCATCGTCTGGGGGCATCACATGTTCATGTCGGGCATGAACCCGGCCCTGGGCATGACGTTCATGGTCTCGACGATGATGATCGCGCTGCCCAGCGCGATCAAGGTCTTCAACTGGCTGGGAACCGTCTGGGGCGGCCGCATCCAGTTCACCACCGCCATGCTCTTCGCCCTGGCGTTCGTGTCGATGTTCATCATCGGCGGGCTGTCGGGCATTTTCATGGCCGCCACGCCGGTCGATATCTTCATCCACGACACGTACTTCATCGTGGCCCACATTCACTACGTGCTGTTCGGCGGCACGGCGTTCGGGGTGTTCGGCGGCATCTACTTCTGGTTTCCCAAGATGTTCGGCCGGCTGATGAACGAGCCGCTGGGCAAGCTGCACTTTTTCCTGTCGTTCATCTTCTTCAACGGCACGTTCTTTCCAATGCACATCCTGGGGGCCGGCGGTTTTCCGCGCCGCCTGGCCGATCCGTATCACTACGAAACCTTCGCCCACATGCAGGGGATGAACCAATTCATCTCGATGTGCGCCTTCGGCATGGGAGCGGCCCAGATCATCTTTGCCGTGAACTTTATCGGCAGCATCTTTTTCGGCCCGCGCGCCGGCCGCAACCCCTGGCACTCGAACACGCTGGAGTGGACCGCGCCCAGCCCGCCGGGGCACGGCAACTTCGACGTGCAGCCGATCGTCTATCGCGGACCCTACGAATACGGCTCGCCCGAGACCAATCTGGACTACTACCAACAGACCGAGCCGCCCCCCAAGGACCACCCCGAAGCGCCGTCCGGGGGACACCATTAAGACTCTTGATTTCTCCTATTTGATATGACTCGCACGACCGAAAACGTGGCAAGCGCGTGGCCGCACCGTCTGGCGGTGTTGTTGGTCTGCGCCACCTTTCCGTTGATTTGGGTCGGCGGCCTGGTCACCACCTACGACGCCGGCATGGCCGTCGACGACTGGCCAACCACCTACGGTTACAACTTGTTCCTGTATCCTTGGCGCACCTGGATTCTGGGGCCTTGGGACCTGTTCATCGAGCATGGCCACCGGCTGCTGGGAGCCACGGTGGGTCTGATTTCGATGGCGCTATTGCTGACGGTCTGGCTGCGCGACAAGCGCACGAGCGTCCGTTGGCTGGCCGTGGCCGTGTTTGCGGCCGTGTGCTTCCAAGGCTTACTGGGCGGTCTGCGCGTGCTGTTTGACGAGCGGCTGTTGGCGAAAATCCACGGCTGTTTTGGTCCCGCGTTTTTCGCCCTGTGC
>DATCFX010000275.1:0-7193 GCA_036509275.1 Pirellulales bacterium
GGCGTGCATACGGGCACCAGCAACACCCAGAGGCGGGGGCGGCGACGTATTACTGGCTCGGGGCCTGGGCACACGAACTTGGTTGGTTCATGCTGGATCAGGTCGTGCTGCGGCCAGACGAGTCGGTCCGCTTTCCGGAGGACGAACTCCGAATCGTTACTCGTGTCGGAGCCATTTCGCTGTTAGACACCGATGGGCTGCCGGACGCGGAAACTGCTTCAGACCATTTGCCAATCGTCTTTCATTGGAACTTGTAATCGAAGGAGCCCTTGGAATGTCCCGTAGCCTCTGGCCGAATTTCGCCAGCCTCGCCGTTCCACGTGGAATGACGGAGATGCTTTACGACGCCGCTAGCGATATTGGCGTACAGACTAACGGGGCAATCGATTTCTACGTCGACGCGGTCGGACTCAAAGTATCCGGAGCGATTAGCGAAATCCGGCACAACTGCTATCTTCGCGTCGTAAAAACGGGCTACACACACCTGCTCTTTCGGGTTACCACTCCAGTAGTAGGGCCGTTTCCGGCGGTCGCAGCGACTCCGGAGGGAGAAGAATTTCCGGATTTAAAAGACGAGAGCGAGCTACGCGGTGCAATCGAGAAGATTCTGCGGCGTGAGCGGACAAAGGAAATCGTCCTATATCTCCTGCACACCAATCCTAAGTAGCGCGCCCGCCATCACCTGGGCCGCTTCGTCGCAGAGCGATTGGGCCTCGGCGACGGTGGGGGCTTCCGCAATGGCGCGGACGATCGGCTCGGTGTTGCTGGCACGCACCAGCAGCCATTTGCCGGGCCAATCGAGCCGCAAGCCATCGAGGAGATCTTTCGCAGCCTCGGAAAAGTGGCTTTCGAGCGCCGCCAATGCCGCGGGAACTTTTTCGGGCGGGACTTCCAGCTTGGTCTTGACGATCTCGTAGCGCGGCAATTCGGCGGCCAATTGGCTGACCTTCATGTCGCGCTCGGCCATGGCGGCCAGCACGAGCGCCATGCCGACAAAACTGTCGCGCACCAGGCCGACGCGCGGATCGATCGGGCCGCCGTTGCCCTCGCCGCCGAAGACTGCCCCGTGCAGCCGCATGGCTTCGGTGACATTGGCCTCGCCCACGGCCGAGCGGAAAAACGGCACGCCGTAACGCGCGGCCAGGTCTTCGGACATGCGGCTGGTCGAGCAGTTGGTGACAATCGGCCCGCGCCGCCGGTCGCGGAGCACGTGATCGACGCACAGGGCCAGCGTATACTCCTCGCCGAGCCAGGCTCCTTGCTCGTCGATGATCGCCAGGCGATCGGCGTCGGGATCCTGGCAAAAGCCGACGTCGGCCCGCGCGGCTGGAATCTGCTGGAGCACGCCGGCCAGGTTTTCGGCCGTCGGCTCGGGCGGGTGCTCGAATTGGCCATCGGGCGGTTCGCCCAAGAGCGTGACGTCGCAGCCCAGGTGCTCCAGTAGTCGGCGCCCCAGCAGGCTGCCCGCACCGTGGTTGGCGTCGAGCACGACGCGAAAGCGGTGGCGGCGGATGCGGTCGACCTCGACCAGTCCGCACACCAGATCGAGGTGGGCCGTGGTCGAATCGTTCCAGCTTTGGCAGCGGCCCAGGTCTGCGTGCCCGACCCAGGCAGCGTGGCCCGAGCGGTAGCCAGCGATGACTTGTGCTCCGGCGTCGGCCGAAATCACGCGTCCCTCGGCCGAAAACAGCTTCAGTCCGTTGTATTGCGGCGGATTGTGGCTGGCCGAAATCTGGATTCCACCGGCGGCCCGGCAGTGGCGGACCAGCACGCCGGTGGTCGGAGTGGCTGCCACGCCGGCATCGATCACCGAACGGCCGCAGGCGGCTAGGGTGCTGCGGATGGCGTCGGCCAGCATCGGGCCGCTGGTGCGGCCGTCGCGCGTGAGCACCACGTCGCCTGGGGGTGCCAGTGCGGCCCAGGCGCTCGCGTAGCGCATGGCAATCTCCGGCGACAGGCTCTCGCCGACGATGCCCCGCAGGCCCGATACGCTAATAATCGGCTCGCGCACTTGACTGCTGCTCCGTACGATTGGCCCGATGGTGCGCTGAAGTATAGGACGCCGGTGGCCGATTCGGAAGCGGCCACCGGCGTTTGCGCTCAAGTGGTCAGTGGCGGCGAAATCGGGTATTTTTGTGGCTATTACCGCCGCCAGCGCACCCGCAACCTCTCCTGTGCAGTATGAAGCACGCGATCGACGCCGCCGAAGCCGCCGGGCTGATTGCTCGCTTGCACGATGCGGTCGGCGCCGGCAAGCTGTCGGGCAGCGCTGCCGACAATATTCGCGCGTGGCTGACCGAGCCGCACTTTGCGGAGTACGCGGCGCACGTGGCCGAACACATCGTGGGCCAGCGGTGGCAAGCGCTGGACGACGCGTTTTGGGCCGTGATCCCGTTCGGCACCGGCGGCCGGCGCGGGCGCATGTACCCGATCGGCACCAACGCTATTAACGACCGCACCATCGGCGAGAGCGCCGCCGGACTGGCCAGCTACGTGCTGGACCATCCGCCTGCGGACGCCAAACTGGCCTGCGCCATTGCTTACGACAGCCGGCACCATTCACAGCATTTTGCCAGATTGAGCGGCGAGATCATGGCCGCGGCTGGCTTCCAGGTGTATTTTCTTGACGATTATCGCAGCACGCCGGAACTCTCGTTCGCGGTCCGCTATAAGCATTGCGCCTGCGGCCTGATGATCACGGCCAGCCACAATCCTCCCAGCGACAACGCCGTGAAGGTGTACTGGTCCACGGGCGGGCAATTGCTGCCGCCGCACGACGCAGGCGTGATCGAGCGGGTCAAGACCACGACGCACATTCCGCGGCTGCCGTGGTCCGAGGCGGTGGCGGCCGGCAAAATCGCACTTTGCCAGGAGGAGATCGACCGGGAGTACCAGCGGCGAGTGCTGGCCCACAGCCGGCCCGGGCCGCGCGGCGTGAAGATCGTGTATTCGCCGATGCACGGGGTGGGCGCGGCGAGCATCTGCCCGGTGCTGGCGGCCGCCGGCTTTGCCGACGTCGAGCTCTATCTGCCGCAAGCGGCGCCCGACGGCGATTTCCGCAACGTACCCGGCCACGTTCCCAACCCGGAAAACGCGCGCACGATGGATCCGGTCATCGAGCGGGCGAAGGAAATCGGGGCCGACCTGGTGCTCTCGACCGATCCCGACGCCGACCGCTTGGGCTGCGCGGCCCGACTCACGGCCGGCGGCGCGTGGCAGGTATTGAGCGGCAACCAGATCGGCGCGCTATTGACCGATTACGTGCTCGAGTCTGCCCGGCAGGCCGGCGATTTGCCCCGGGGCGGCTATGTCGTCAAGACGCTGGTCACCAGCGAAATGGTTCGCCGCATCGCTACCAGCTATGGCGTCGAGACGTGCGGCGAATTGCACGTCGGTTTCAAGCATATCGCGGCTGCGATCGACAAGCTGGGCCCCGAACGTTTTTTGCTGGGCGTCGAAGAGTCGCACGGATATCTGGTGGGCGATTATGCACGGGACAAAGATGCCACCGTAGCCGCATTGCTAATGTCCGAGATTGCAGCCAAGGCCAAGGCCGCCCGGCAGACCGTACACGAAAAGCTGGACGCCCTCTATTGGCAGCACGGCTGCCACGTCGAAGTGAGCTATTCCAAGAGCATGCCCGGCTACGACGGCGCGGGCCGCACCCGCAAACTGATGCTCAAGCTGCGCAGCTCGCCGCCGGCCGAATTGGGCGGGCTGAACGTCGTGCGGATGCGGGATTACCTGAGCTGCCAGATGCTCGTGCCGGGCTCGGCTCCGCAGCCATTCGACGGGCCGCCGGGCGACATGGTCGTGCTCGAACTCGAGGGCGAAGGCAACTCGGTTGCCGTGCGCCCCTCAGGCACGGAATCCAAGATTAAGTTTTACTTGTTCGCCTACCGCCCGCCGGAACTGCTGGCCGACCTGGAAGAAGCCAAGGCCGAACTGACCGCACGGCTCAAGCGCATCGGGCAGGAGTTGTTTGCCCTGGCCGATTCGTCCTAAAGGCGTCCCGCGTTGCGGCAGGTTACCGGCAAGCTTGCGCTTGCCGCTCGCCACGCTGGCGCTTGCCGCTCGCCAGGCCGTTTATCGGCCCTGTTCGGTCCGGGGAGCCGTCAGCAGGTCGAGACCCAACAGCAACACGGCAATGATGCCGCCGATGAACAGCGCAGACATGATCATTCCAACGCGGGGATCTGCAGAATCGGCCGGGAGTGCGTGCCGCGCTCGAACATCGAGTAGGCTGCCGGCAACCTGGGGTTAGTTGCCGCCGCCGGCCGGCGAGTCACAGGATATTTCCCGATTTCCGGCTGGCCGCCCGAACTCGGCTGGCGAGCTTATGTCCCTCGGCCGCGCGCGGCCCGCTTGCGATCATTCTCGCTGAGCAGCAGTTTGCGCAGCCGGACCTTGTCGGGAGTGACTTCCACGAGCTCGTCCTCCTCGATGTACTCCAAGGCCATTTCCAGGGTCAGGATCCGGGGGGGCCGCAGGATGATGTTGCGGTCGCTGCCCGAGGCTCGCATGTTGGTGAGCTTCTTTTCCTTCGTGGGGTTAACCGGCATGTCGCCGGTGCGGCTGTTCTCGCCCACGATCATGCCTTCATAAACTTCGTCCCCGGGGGCCACGAACATTTCGGCCCGTTCTTGCAGGCTGTCGAGCCCAAAGGCCACGGCCTTGCCGCCGGTGATCGAGACCAGCACGCCGTTGGGGCGGCCGGCAATCTCCGCTTCCAGCGGCCGGTAGGCCTCGAAACGATGGTGGATGATGGCCGTGCCCTGCGTGGCGTTCAGCAGCCGCGTGCGCAGGCCGATCAGCCCACGGGCGGGAATCGAAAAGATCAGGTGCGAGTACGTACCGCGAGTGTTCATTTCGGCCATCTGGCCGCGCCGCGCGCCGACCAGTTCGATCACCGCGCCGACGCGATCGGGCGGGACTTCGATCACCAGCGACTCGAACGGCTCCTCGACCACGCCATCCTGATCACGCGTGATCACGCGCGGCTTGCCGATCGAGAGTTCAAAGCCTTCGCGGCGCATGGTTTCGATCAGCACCGACAGGTGCAGCAGCCCGCGGCCCGAGACGGCAAAGCTTTCGCTGCCTTCGATCGGGCGTACTTGCAGCGCCACGTTCTTCTCCAACTCCTTCATCAGCCGTTCGCGCAAATGCCGGCTGGTAAGGTATTTGCCCGAGCGGCCGGCCAAGGGCGAGGTGTTGATGCCGAAGGTCATTTCCAGCGTCGGCTGGTCGACTTCCAAGCGGGGCAGTGCCCGGGGTTCGTCGGGGTCGGCGATCGTGTCGCCGATCTCGATCTGCTCCAAGCCGACGATGGCGGCAATGTCGCCGGCCGTGGCCTCCTCGACCTCAAGGCGGCCCAAATTGTCGAATACCTGCACGGAGACGACGCGGCCGAAATTGATCTCTCCGCCGGCCTGCACCATGGCTGCCCGCTGGCCGCGTTTGACGCGGCCCGACTGGATGCGTCCCACCGCGATGCGGCCGACGTACTCGGACCAATCGAGCGTCGTGACCAGCATTTGCAGCGGTGCGTCGTTGTCGATCTCCGGCCCTGGGATGGCCTCGAGCACGAGATCCAACAGCGGCTTCATCGAGTCGGTCTTGCGATCGTGCTCGGGCGTGGCATAGCCGTCGCGGCTGCTGGCAAAGATGTACGGGAAGTCGGCCAGTTCGTCGTCGGCGCCCAACTCGATGAACAGCTCGAAGGTCTCGTTGAGCACCTCCAGCGGCCGGGCATCGGAACGATCGACCTTGTTGATGACCACGATCGGCTTGAGCCGGCACTCCAGGGCCTTGGAGAGCACGAACCGCGTTTGCGGCATGGGCCCCTCGGCCGCATCCACGAGCACCAGCGCCCCGTCGGCCATGCGCAGTACGCGTTCGACCTCGCCGCCGAAATCGGCGTGGCCGGGCGTATCGATGAGGTTGATCTTCACGCCACGATAGGGAATGGCGATGTTTTTGGCCAGGATCGTGATGCCGCGTTCCCGCTCCAGGTCATTGGAATCGAGGATCCGCTCGCCCACGAGTTGGCTGGCGCGGTATTCGCCACTTTGGCGCAGCATGCAATCCACGAGCGTGGTTTTGCCGTGATCGACGTGGGCAATGATCGCAATGTTGCGGATATCCGAGCGGCGCTGGCCTCCAAAGGCCGGCGCGCCGAGAGTCTGAGCACTTGACATGATTTTGATTTTCGTCGGTTGACGGTGGGGTTTAACTAGGGCAACTGGCATCCCACCGCTGGCGCGGCGGGCAATTGGTTATCGGTTCCTGGGGTTGCTTTGAGTCAGCGCGGCCCGATGGAATCCGGGGACACACCAACTCGGCGCCGGGCTCGGGTCCTCCCGGCTGGCTGTCCAGAATGAGAGGCGGCCGGCGTCGGTCAACGGCAGGCAAAGCGACGTGCGCGGTCTTGCAGCAACGGGCCTTATCCTACCACGACACCCCCACCCGGCAGCAACGGCAATTGGAAATGAAAAGTGAAGAGTGAAAAGTGCAAAGTGAAGAAATGAGAAGGGTTAACGTGCCACGGCCCGTTAGAACTTTTCACTTTTCACTCTTCATTTTTCACTCGCTTTTCCCTCGTCCCAGGCCACCAGCAGCCAGCCGCCGTCGGTTTTGAAGTTGTGGGCGACCAGCGGGCCGAGCTTGGACCAGTTGCCCGGCAGTTTCAGACCGTGGAAAACGACTTTTTCTTCGAAAATCTTGTTGAAGCGTTTGCGGATCATTTTTTCCACCACCTTCTCGCGCACGCCCATCGGTTTTCCCGGCCCCAATGCCGGCGGATAAATACTCAGTTCGCCCTGGCGATCGGCACGCATGCCTTGCGGCGTGCTCACCAGCTTGTAACGGGCCGAAACCGTCATGGCCGGGAACGTCCGGCCGCCGGACTTGTAGTGTTGTCCGCGAATGGTGATCACGGCTTCGTTGCGGTCGAAGGCCATCGTCACCGGGCCCTCTTCGGCAAATTCGATCGCCCAGGAAGTCGCGTCCTCCTCCTGATCCTGTTTCATGCTGGCAGGCAGTTCGCCGAAGGTATCGACTGCGCCGCGTTCGACTTCGTCGCGCGTGAGCGTGCGGCCGCCGAGCATATCGGCGGCCAGGTTATTGACAAACGATTCGTGCAGTTGCACATAAACCTCGCCTTGCCGAGCGAGTTGCGGCGGCTCGCCCGGCGC
>DATCFX010000276.1:0-2825 GCA_036509275.1 Pirellulales bacterium
CGTTATCGGGCCGTGTCGGCCGACCGGCTCGAGCCGCTGGTCGCCGGCCTGCTGCGCGAAATGGGCCCCGCCGGTGATGAGCGCGCCGCGGCGCGGTAAACACGCTCGCTCACGCCAGACGCAGTGACGACTGCCGCCAGACAAACAGCAGCACGACGATTGCCGGCCAGCTATACCAGGGCCACATCGCACGCCACTTGGGCAGCGGCTCGGCGACGGACAGGTTGCAACTGAGCGGATGTTCGAAGGGCTTGCCGCCGCCGCCGGACCGGCCGGCGATTTTGGCCGCCAGGCGCCACACGCCCGCCTGGGGCACATCGAGCAGTGCCGCGAGAAACAGCTTGTTGGTCGCGGCCGCGTGCGTGGCCGCGGCGCGCAATGTCTCGCCGCCTGCTGCCGGTGAAAACAGTTCCAGTTCGACGCGCGCGTCCGGCAGCGTTGCGCCGCTGGCGGCATCCTGCACCCAGACACTCACGTCGATCGGTCCAACTCGTAGCGGATTGGACGACGTAAAGATCGTGACCCGCTCGTCGCCGACCACTTGCGAGGCTTGCACCGTGCCGCCATCGGCCTGCGCCGCGGCCGACAGTCCGAGCCACGCGATGCACGCCAGTAGAGATCCCCACCAGCGGCAGCCCCGTTGTTGGTATCGCATCAGCCGCCGCCTCCCAGCATGCCGCGCATTTGCATCGGTTGAAACACGATCCACACGCCCGCCGCAAACAGCAGGCCGATCATTACCGCCCAAGGCAGCACGACGCGTAATGCCCGAGCCGGCCGCCCGACATCGGCCAGGGCCAGGCGATAGCCGGCGGCCAGCGAGCCGAGCAAACCGAAATCCAAGACGAGCAATTCGGCCGGCAGCAGCCAATCGGCAACCGGTCCGCAGCAGGAGCAGGCCCACGCCGGCTGGCCCAATGCCGAAGAACCCCAGTCGGCGGCGAAACGCTGCGCCGCCGGCACGATCGCCGCATAGCTGGTGAAGAAATGAAAGCCATAATGCGCCAGCCACATGGCAAAACCCAACGGTGCGAGCACATAAACGTAGCGCACGGCCAGCGGCAGACGCCTGGTCGGCAACCGGCCCAGTCCGCGGCTGAGTTCGGTAGCGATGGCGACTGCCATCAACGGGACCGCGATCCAAGCCAGCAGGAACCCCACGCTGGTGACCATCGCCGGCGACAACTCGCCCCAGGCGGCCGCGAGCTTCTGTCGCCACTCGATCACCGGCGCGACCATGCCGGCCGCGTTCGCAAAGGCGCCAAACGAGAGCATGCCGATCAGGGCGGCAATATCCGGCCGGCGGCTCCAGCGGCCCAGGCCACTGCGCGGGCGATCGTGTTCGAACTGAGCCAGCGGCGAGCCGAGGATCAGTCCGACGTTGTCGTGCGGGCAGGCGTGGACGCAATCGAGGCAAAACGTGCAGTCCATGTTGCCCGCTTTGCGCGGTTGAAACAGTTCCAATTCGCAGCCGCGGAGTCCATCCCGGCCATGCAGGCAATCGTGCGTGCGGCACGCCGAGCACGCGGCCGGCTCGCGGACTCGAACTTCCCAGGGCGACACGAGCGATTGCACAAAATTGAACTGGCCGATCGGACACAGATATTTGCAAAACGCCGCGCCGCGAAACAACCCATCCACTGCCAATGCCGCCGCGAAGTAGCCCAGCACCAGCCATGCGGTCCACCACGGCCGGTCCCAAAGATCGAAGACTTCGTAGGCCCAAAAGAATAAGGCCACCAACGCCACGGCCAACCACTTGCTCCGCAGCCAGAGCGGCCACGCATAGCCGGCGGGCAGCCAGCGCCGCGCGATGCTGCGTGGCAACGTGAAGGGGCAAGCCATGCACGACACGTTGCCCACGGCCAATAGCCCCAGCACGACGACGGCCCGCCAATGGATCCAAGGCAGAATGCCGGCCAGATTCATCGCTCCCGACTGCGGCCCACGCAGGCCGTCGATGACGATCACGATCGCCAACAGTGCCGCCGGAAGTTGCAAGGCCAGCCGCGCATGACGCCAGCGCAGGAAGCGGCCTAAGAGCGGAAGCCGCAACAGATCCAGCGCTCCAGGTCCGGCAGCCTTGGATGCCGGTTGATAGCCGGCAATCTGATGCAGCGGCAGCGCGGGCGCGGGCTGGGAAGTGTGTTTGATCGGAGACGCAGGATTTCTTGCTGCCCGCGGAACTGCCGCATCCTGGCCCATCAAGAGTTTCAGACCGATCCAGCCCAGCGGCACGAGGAACACAATGGAGCCGGGCACCCACATCAACACGCCGGCGGCCGACTGATCGTCTAGCGGTGTGAGGCCGGCCAGCGGCGGTACCCGCGCGTAGTGCGGATACAGCACCCGGTTGGAAAACGTCAGCAAGGCGGCCAGCAACGTGTTTTGCACGTCGGCCAGCACCAGATAGGGCAGCAGCAGCCATTGGGACCAGTTGGGTCGGCCTGGAAAAGGTCGCACCACGGGATGCCAGAACAGCAACGCGGCAGCCAGAAAACAACCATGCTCGAGTCGATGCCAGCCGGGCGAGTTCAGAGCCAACTCATAAGCGCCCGGCACGTGCCACAGCCAGTTGGCGGCCACAAACAGCGGCAAGGCGGTGGCCGGATGCACGAGCCAGCGGCCCCAGGTTCGCAACCCCGGCCAATGCAACAGCGGCAGGACCCACTGCCGCCGTAGCGGTTGCGGCACGCCGCGCACCAGCGGCACCAGCGGATCGCCGAGCCAGACTAGCGGCGCGACCACCATCATCAACAGCAAGTGCTGCAGCATGTGCGCCTGCAACAGGAGCGCGGCCAGCGGTTCGATCGGCGACGCCAAAG
>DATCFX010000277.1:0-7765 GCA_036509275.1 Pirellulales bacterium
TGCCCACGACGTGGTCGCCTGCTCGCTCGTCTATCGTCCCCAGCGGGCGCTCAATTGGTCCGAGACGCCGATGCAACCGCTGGGGCAAGACCGCTGGCGGGCGGAGTTCACGGTCGACGAAGTAGGCATGTACCGCTACACGGTCGAAGCCTGGGTCGATTTTTTCCTTACCTGGCGCCGCGATCTGGAAAAACGCGCCGCGGCCGGCCAGGTCGCGCATGTCGACCTGCTGATCGGCGCCAACCTGGTGCGCGAGGCGGCCGCCCGCGCCGCGCGCCGCGAGTCGGGCTACCTGGGCGAGATGTCCTCGCTGCTCGCGGCCGAAAGTGATCCTGCCGCGCGGGCCGCCTCGGCCTTGGACCCCAAGCTGTTGGCCGCCATGCGCCGTTTTCCAGACAAGCGGCATGCGGCCCGCTACGACCACGAGTTGGCCGTGGTGGTCGATCGGCCCTTGGCCGTGTTCGGCGCGTGGTACGAAATGTTTCCGCGCAGTTGCGGCCGCACGGCCGAGGAGCACGGCACGCTGGCCGACTGCGCGGCCCGGCTCCCCTACCTGGCCGAAATGGGTTTTGATGTCTTGTATCTGCCGCCGATCCATCCCATCGGCACCAGCTACCGCAAAGGCAAGAACAACGCGCCCGAGTGTCAGCCCAACGACGTCGGCAGCGCCTGGGCCATTGGTTCCGAGGCGGGCGGGCACAAAGCGATTCATCCCCAGTTAGGCACGCTGGCCGATTTCCAACAGTTGCGCAGCCGTGCGGCGGAGCTGGGCATCGAGCTGGCGCTGGACCTGGCGTATCAGTGCTCGCCGGACCATCCGTATGTGCGTGAGCATCCCGAGTGGTTCCGCTTCCGCCCGGATGGCACGGTGCAATACGCCGAAAACCCGCCGAAAAAATACCAGGACATCTATCCCTTTGATTTCGAGACGGGTCATTGGCGCGAGCTTTGGGACGAGTTGCGGAGCGTGGTGCTGTACTGGATCGAACAAGGGGTGAAGATTTTTCGCGTCGACAACCCACACACCAAGCCGTTCGGTTTCTGGCAATGGCTAATTGAAGACGTCAAGCAGCGGAACCCCGAGGCGATCTTCCTGGCCGAGGCGTTTACGCGGCCGCGGGTGATGCAGCATTTGGCGCAACTCGGCTTCACGCAGTCGTACACGTATTTTGCCTGGCGGAATTCGAAATGGGAGCTGACCGAGTACATGCGCGAGCTCACGCAAACCGAGTTGGCCCAGTATTTTCGTCCCAATGCGTGGCCCAATACGCCCGACATTCTCACCGAGTATTTGCAAGTCGGCGGCCGGCCGGCGTGCATGGCGCGGCTGGTGCTGGCCGCCACGCTCTGCGCCAGCTACGGCATCTATGGCCCGGCCTTCGAGCTGGCCGACAACCGCGCCAAGGAACCCGGCAGCGAAGAGTATCTCGATTCGGAGAAATATCAACTGCGGCACTGGAGCCTGGACGATCCTCACAGCCTGCGGCACCTCATCGCCCGCGTCAATCGCATTCGCCGCGACAACCCGGCTTTGCAGACCAACGCCGGTCTGCGGTTCCATGCCGTCGATAACGACCAGCTGATCTGCTACAGCAAAAGCACGCCGGACCTGACGAGCGTGATCCTGGTGGTGGTGAACCTCGATCCGCACCACGTCCACTCGGGCTGGGTGGACATTCCGGTCGAAGAGCTGGGCGTGGGCGGGCCGCGCTCGTACCAGGTGCATGATTTGCTGAGCGATGCCCGCTTCATCTGGCAGGGACCGCGGAACTATGTGCAGCTCGATCCGCAGGTGGTTCCCGCGCATGTTTTCAAGCTGCGCCGCTGGCTGAGAAGCGAACATCAGTTCGAGTATTTTTTGTAAGGAGCACAGGCATGGCCACGATGGAGCAGCCCGCGATGGAGCCTTCGATCACGGGCGCGACCTGGTACAAGGACGCCATCATTTACCAGGTACACGTCCGCGCCTTCCTCGATTCCAACGGCGACGGCATCGGCGATTTTCGCGGCCTGACGCAGAAACTGAGCTACCTGCAGGACCTGGGCGTCACGGCGCTCTGGCTGCAGCCGTTTTATCCCTCGCCGCTGAAAGACGACGGCTACGACATCGCCGATTACATGAACGTGAACCCCAGTTACGGCACGATGGCTGACTTCCGCAGCTTTCTGCGCGAGGCCCACGACCGCGGGCTGCGGGTCATCACCGAGTTGGTGCTCAATCACACCTCCGACCAGCATCCCTGGTTCAAGCGGTCGCGCGCGGCCAAACCCGGCACCCGCGCGCGCGACTTCTACGTCTGGAGCGACACGCCCAACAAGTATCGCGAAGCGCGGATCATCTTCAAGGATTTCGAAACCAGCAACTGGGCGTGGGACCCCGTGGCCAAGGCGTATTACTGGCACCGGTTTTATGCGCATCAGCCTGACCTCAACTTCGACAACCCCGAGGTCCACGAGGCGCTGCTGCACGTGATCGATCATTGGCTGAAGATGGGCGTCGACGGCGTGCGGTTGGACGCCGTGCCCTACCTGTACGAGCGCGAAGGCACGACGTGCGAGAACCTGCCCGAGACGCACGAGTTTCTCAAAAAGCTGCGGCGGCACGTGGACGAGCATTTTCCCAATCGCATGCTGCTGGCCGAAGCCAACCAGTGGCCCGACGACGCCATCGCCTATTTCGGCAATGAAGACGAATGCCACACGGCATTTCACTTTCCGCTGATGCCGCGGATGTTCATGGCCTTGCAGATGGAAGACCGCTTTCCGGTGGTCGACATCCTGCAACAGACGCCCGCGATTGGCGCCAGTTGCCAATGGGTCTTGTTCCTGCGCAATCACGACGAACTGACGCTCGAGATGGTCACCGACGAAGAGCGGGATTACATGTACCGCGTGTACGCGGCCGACCGCCGAGCGCGCATCAACCTGGGCATCCGCCGCCGGCTGGCACCGCTGCTGGGCAACAACCGCCGCAAGATCGAACTGATGAACGGCCTGCTGCTGTCGCTCCCCGGCGCGCCGGTGATCTACTATGGCGACGAGATCGGCATGGGCGACAACATTTACCTGGGCGATCGTGACGGCGTGCGAACGCCCATGCAATGGTGCGCCGACCGCAACGGCGGCTTCTCGCGCGCCAATCCCCAGCAGCTTTACTTGCCGCCGATCATCGACTTCGAATACCACTACGAATCGGTCAACGTCGAGACGCAGCACAACAATTCGCAGTCGCTGCTGTGGTGGATGCGGCGGCTGATTGCCCAGCGGCAACTGCACCAGTCGTTCAGCCGCGGCAGCCTGGAAATGCTGACGCCGGGCAATCCGAAAATTCTGGCCTTTATTCGGGCCATTGAGGACGAGCAGGTGCTGGTCGTGGCCAACCTGTCGCGCTACGCGCAATACGCCGAGCTAGACCTTTCGCGTTACGAAGGCTGGACTCCCGTCGAACTGTTCGGCCAGACCAAGTTCGCCAAGATCGGCAAGCATCCCTACATGCTCACGCCGGCGCCGCACGCCTTCTACTGGTTCGCGCTGCGGCCGCCGAAGACCGAAACGGCTGCCGATCACCGCAGTGCTTCCGGCCAACCGGCGATCCAGATTTCCGGCCCCGAGCAGTTCGACGAAGTCTTCGAAGGCCGGGCGCGCTTCGAGCTCGAGCGGCTGCTGCGCAGCTCGCTGGCCACGCGCCGCTGGTTCGGCGGCAAGGCACGCACGATCCAGACCACCGAGATCCTCGACGTCGTGCCTTTTGGCAGCTCGGGCGAAACCTCGCATGCGCACCTGGTGCTGGTCAAAGTCGAATACATCGAAGGCGAGGCCGACACCTATGTCCTGGCGCTGGGCCTGGCCGAGGGACCACGGGCCGGGAAGATGCTCAAGGATGCGCCGCAAACGGTAGTCGCCCGCATTACGTATCCCGATCAGCACGGCGAGGCCGTCGTGTTCGATGCGATGACCGATCTCGGCTTCGATCAATCGCTACTGGACGCCATCTCCCGCCGCCGCCGGGCACGCGGCGAAGTGGGCGAGCTGCTGGCCTGGTCCACGCCGGCGCTCAAGCGGCTGCGCGGCGACCGCAGCCAGCCGCTGCCGGCCGCCGTGATGGGCAAGGAGCAGAGCAACAGTTCGGTGTCTTACGGCGATCGCCTGGTGCTCAAGCTGTTTCGACGCGTCGAGGCGGGCGTGAACCCCGACCTGGAGATCGGCCGGTTTCTCACCGAAAAGACCCATTTCCGCCATGTGCCGCCGGTAGCCGGCGCGCTGGAATACCGCCGCGACCAGCAGGAGCCGCTGACGCTGGGCATTCTGCAAGGCTTTGTCGCCAACGAAGGCACGGCCTGGGACTATACACGCGACATGCTCGGCCGGTACTTCGAGCAATCGCTCGCGCAACCGCCCGAGCAGCGCAAAGCCACCGAGATGTACGTCAACGACTCGCTGCTGAAATTGGCCACCGCGTCGATTCCTGCCAGCATCGAGGCGCTGGCCCACGAGTATTGGCCGAGCGCCGAACTGCTGGGACGCCGCACGGCCGAACTGCACGTCGCGCTGGCATCCAGCGCCGAGGACCCGGCGTTTGCGCCCGAGCCGTTTAGTCAGCTCTATCAGCGTTCGATGTACCAGTCGATGCGCCGCCTGGCGGGCAAGACCTTTCAGTTGCTCCGCAGCCGGTTATCGGAGCTCGCGGAGCCGGCCCACGGCAAAGCCATCACCGTGCTGGAACACGAAAAGGGCGTGCTGCAATGCCTGCGGGCCGTGCTCGAGCACAAGATCTCGGCCATGCGCATCCGCATTCATGGCGACTATCATCTGGGCCAGGTTCTGTATACGGGGAAGGACTTCGTGATCCTCGACTTCGAGGGCGAACCGGCCAGGCCGCTCAGCGAGCGGCGCATCAAGCGGTCGCCGTTGCAGGACGTGGCCGGCATGGTCCGCTCGTTCCATTACGCGGCCAGCAGCGCGCTATTTCGGCATCTGGAAAACGTGGTGGTCAGCCCCGACGACGCGGCCGTGCTCAAGCGCTACGCTTACGCCTGGTACGTATGGGCCAGCGCCACGTTCCTCAAAAGCTACCTGGCGGTGGCCGACGGGCAGCCGTTTTTGCCGCCGGAACAAGACCAGCTCCAGGCCCTGCTGCACGCGTTTTTGCTCGAAAAAGCGATCTATGAGTTGGCCTACGAACTCAACAATCGGCCGAAATGGGTGGAGGTTCCGCTACGCGGCGTGATTAATCTATTGGAATACACGCATTGCGAGCAATCGACCGACAGTTCGACACCAAACGCAGACTAAGCCAGTAGGCAGCATGTCGCTCCTCAATCAGCCCCCAGTCCCAGCGCCCACGGCGGCTGCCGGCGTATTGCCCGGCACGCTTTTGACCGACGACGACCTGTACTGGTTCAACGAAGGCACGCACGTCCGACTGTACGACAAACTGGGCGCGCACCCCGGCACTCTGGGCGGCGTGGCGGGCACCTACTTCGCCGTCTGGGCCCCCAACGCCCGCAGCGTCCGCGTGGATTTTTACGGCAATGCCACTGGCAGTCATCCGCTGGCGCCGCAGCGCGGGTCGGGCATTTGGGCCGGCTTCGTCGAGCACGTCGCGCCCGGCGCCGTGTACAAGTACCACGTCGAATCGGCCGCGACGTTCTACGCCGTCGACAAGACCGATCCGCTGGCCTTCTTCAACGAAGTGTCGCCGCACACGGCTTCGATCGTCTGGCCGCTGGATTACGCGTGGCACGACGAGCACTGGATGGCCACGCGCAAAGCGCGCGTCGCGATCGACGCGCCGCTGGCCGTGTACGAAGTTCACCTGGGCTCCTGGCGCCGCAAGCCCGACGGCACCTGGCTCGGCTATCGAGAGATTGCCCAGCCGCTGGCCGACTACGTGCGGCAGATGGGCTTCACGCACGTCGAATTCCTGCCGCTGATGGAGCATCCCTTCTACGGCTCGTGGGGTTATCAATCGACCGGCTATTTTGCCCCCACCGCGCGCTATGGCACGCCGCAGGACCTGATGTACCTGATCGATTTTCTGCATCAACAGAACATCGGCGTGATCCTCGACTGGGTTCCCTCGCACTTTCCCACCGACGCCCATGGGCTGAACTATTTCGACGGCACGCATCTGTACGAACACGCCGACCCGCGCCAGGGCTTTCATCCCGATTGGAAAAGCTCGGTCTTCAACTACGAGCGCAACGAAGTCCGCAGTTTCCTGCTCAGTAGCGCCGTCTTCTGGCTCGACCGCTATCATGCCGACGCCTTGCGCGTCGACGCCGTGGCCTCCATGCTGTATTTGGACTATTCGCGCAAGGAGGGCGAGTGGATCCCCAACGCCTTCGGCGGACGCGAAAACCTGGGTGCCATTTCGCTGTTGCGGCAGCTCAACGCAACCGTCTACCGTCTGTTTCCCGACGTGCAAACCATCGCCGAAGAGTCCACCGCCTGGCCGATGGTCTCGCGGCCCACGTACGTCGGCGGGCTGGGCTTCGGGTTGAAATGGGACATGGGCTGGATGCACGATACGCTCGCCTACATGGCCCGCGACCCGGTGCTCCGCAAGTTCCATCATTCGCAACTCACTTTCCGGCAGCTTTATGCTTTTGCTGAAAACTTTCAATTGCCGCTGTCGCACGACGAAGTCGTACATGGCAAAGGCTCGCTATTAAATAAAATGCCCGGCGACGATTGGCGCAAGCGGGCCAACCTGCGTCTGCTGTTCGGCTTGCAATACGCCCAGCCGGGCAAGAAGCTGCTATTCATGGGCGGCGAGCTGGCCGAGCCGCGCGAATGGAACCACGACGGCCAGCTCGATTGGCAACTGGCCGGCGAACCCGGGCCTGCCGGCGTGCAGCGCTGGGTGGCCGATCTGAACCGAGTTTATTGCCGCGAGCCGGCACTGTTCGAATACGACTGCGATGCCCGCGGTTTCGAGTGGGTAGACTGCTGCGACGTGGAACAAAGCGTGATCAGTTTTCTGCGGCGCGGACGCGGCAGCGATTGGATCCTGGTCGTCTGCAATTTCACGCCCGTGCCGCGGCTGAATTACCTGGTCGGCGTGCCCGAGAGCGGGCGCTGGGTCGAGCTACTCAACAGCGACGCCGACATTTACGGCGGCGCCGGCTACGGCAATCAAGGCGCCGTGGAAGCCGCGCCGATCGAGTGCTTCAATCGCCCCTGGTCGCTCAATCTTGTGCTGCCTCCGCTCGCCGTGCTGTTTTTCAAGCACGCCCCGCAGTAGCCATCCCGCTCCGCCGGGATGCGGGCGAGCGACCAAACAGGAAAGAAAAGAACCACTGAACAGAAGATCACAAAGAAAGAGGCGAAGGCAGAACGAAAAACCTTCCTTTTTCTTCGCGTCCTTCGCGTGCTTCTGTTCCCTCTCTTCTTTCTGTTTCTTTGGACGACGCGCGGCAAGCGGCGGCCGGTTACCAGATCATGATTAGGCCCGGCAGGCCGCGAATGCGGCGATAGACGTCGATCACCTGGCTGGCGGCCGCGATGTGCGGCTCGAGGGTCACGGAGACCTGGGCTCCGCTGGTTGTGCTGCGCAAGTGATAAGGCGGATCGGCCTGGCAGTTTAATTCCTCGCGCACGGCGGCCACGACGCGGCCGACAAAGCCATCGGCCACGTGCCCGATGACTTTGAACGTATAGGGCCCGGGAAACGCGTGGGTCGCTTCCAGCAGTTCGATGGCAGGCAGATATTCCAAGCCGGGGGTTCTCCAGAAACGGTTTCGCGAGGCCCAAGACCTCTGTT
>DATCFX010000278.1:0-1068 GCA_036509275.1 Pirellulales bacterium
CTGCCGGGATTGTTCCGGGCCTTCGATTTTCCCGTTCCCGACCAGTCGGTCGAACGCCGGCCCATGACGACGGTTCCCCAGCAGGCCCTGTTCGGCATGAACGCGCCGTTCGTGATCGAACAGGCCCGCGCCCTGGCAGCGCGTCCGGAAATCGTCACCAGCTCGACCGAACAGAAGGTGACGGCCCTGCACCGCCTGGTTCTGGGCCGCGCGCCCGACGTCGCCGAGGTCCAGGCCGCGCTGCGTTTTCTGGCCGAGGCTGAGTCCGCGGCCCGCAACGGTTCGGAGCGCTCCCGGTTGACGCCCTGGCAGCAATACGCCCAGGTGCTGCTGCTGACCAACGAAGTAACCTTCATCGACTGACGGTTGATTCAATACCCCCGCAGAGGGCCTAGGCCATGACCTCGCCATTTGACCGCACGAATTCCCGCGACGTGCCGCCTTTGCTGACGCCCCTGTCACGGCGCGACATGCTTCGTCAGGCTGGCACCGGCCTGGGGTTTCTTGGACTGGTTGGGGTATTGGGGGACGCCGGTCGGTTGAGGTCCGCCGAGCCGGTGATCGATCCGCGCCATCCGCTGGCCGAGCGGCCGCCGCACTTCCCACCCAAAGCGCAACGCGTGCTGCACATCTATTTGAACGGCGGCCCGTCGCAGGTAGATACCTTCGACCCCAAGCCACTGCTGCGACAATATGAGGGGCGCAGGTTGCCGGCCGGCAACTTGACGACCGAACGCCCCACGGGAGCGGCCTTGCCTTCGCCGTTTCGCTTCCGCCGCCACGGCCGCAGCGGCATCGAGGTGAGCGAATTGTTCGAGCGGACGGCAGCCCACATCGACGACATGTGCATCATCCGCTCGATGCACGCCAACACACCGAATCACGAACAGTCGATGCGCCTGATGAACTGCGGCGACGAGCGCCTGTCGCGCCCGAGCATGGGCGCATGGACGACTTACGGCCTGGGCACGGCGAACCAGAACCTGCCCGGCTTCATTGCCATGTGTCCTGGACTGCCTGTGGCTGACACGTCCAACTGGCGCTCGGCTTTCCTGCCCGGCATCTACC
>DATCFX010000279.1:0-4313 GCA_036509275.1 Pirellulales bacterium
TAGCCGGCAAGTCTGGCGTGGAAAAGCCGCGAACCTCGGTGCTTGCGGCGTTCGGCCTCCGAAAAAAATCGACGGGCGGCCGGCGAGCCCGGCCCAATCGACGCGGCGATGCGCAAAGCTTCACGCCCTCAGAGGGAGAAGGGTTTTGACGGGCGGGCTGCGTCACTCTTGTGAGGTGTTTGCGCTCGCGCCGCGCGTTGACAGCGGTTGCGCTGGGCGGCTAGGTTGGGCCGGGCGTTCATGGGCCAAGCGATTCCGAGTTCCACCCGCATGCCTCCACCTGCCGCGATCGTGACGGGCGCCTCGCGCGGCATTGGTCGGGCCATTGCGCTAGAGCTGGCCCGCTTGGGCCAATCGGTCGTCGTCAATTACGCGCACAGCGCCGCCGCGGCCGACGAAGTGGTCGAACGGATCCACGCTTCCGGCGGTCAGGCAATCACCTGCCAGGCCGATATCGCGCTGGCCGCCGATCGCGAGCGGTTGGTCGAGTGCGCGATCAAAACTTTCGGCCGGCTGGATGTGCTGGTGAACAATGCCGGCATCACGTCGCCGGGGCGGCGCGATCTGCTGGAAGCGACCGAAGCAAGCTGGGACGAAGTGTTTGCCACGAATCTGAAGGGGCCGTTCTTCCTCACGCAGTTGGCGGCTAATGAAATGCTGCGGCTGGCCGAACCGGGCGCCGGGCGGACGATCGTCAACATTTCGTCGATCTCCGGCTACGCGGTCAGCACCGATCGCGCGGATTATTGCCTGACCAAGACCGCGCTGCGGACCATGACCTGGCTGTTCGCCGATCGCCTGGCCGAGCATGGCATCGGCGTGTTCGAAGTCTGCCCGGGCGTGATTGCCACGGACATGACCGGGCCGGTCAAGCAAAAGTACGATCGGCTGATTGCCGAAGGCCTGTCGCCCATCCGCCGCTGGGGACAGCCGGAAGACGTGGCTCGGGCCGTCGCCGCGCTGGTGTCCGGCGCGTTTGGCTTCTCGACCGGCGAAACGATCAATGTCGACGGCGGTTTCCACATCCGGCGCCTGTGACGGGCCACGCTGGTCATTCTTGCAAGAGCTGGGAGCTTGATGAAGTTTTCCTTGTTGGGGACCGACGAGACGACGATCAAACTGGCCCGCGCCATTGCCGAGTCGCGGCAGCAGCTCAGCGCCGTGTATCAGCCGGCCGCCGGCCACCTGGAGCAGTTGCGGGCTTGGGCTCCGCGCATCGAGCTGGCAGGAAGTTGGCAAGAGCTGTTGGCCGATGGCATGGCCGACGTGATCATCGTGGCCCGCGGCCAGCGCGACGATCGCGTCGAGCCGTTGCGGCTGCTGCTGCAAACGGGCATTCCGGTCGTGGTGTCGCATCCGGTTGTGCCGTCGATGCTCGACTATTACGAACTGGACATGAACCGCCAGGACGGCGGCGGCGTGGTGCTGCCGCTGGTGCCGGCCTGCTGGCATCCGGCCGTCGAGCAGTTGCGGCAAATGCTGTCCGACGGCAGCACCGGCGGCCTGGGGCGTATCGAACAAATTGTGTTCGACCGGCAACTGCCCGAGCGATCGAAAGAGCAGGTGCTGGAGCATTTTGTGCGCGACGCCGAGTTGGCCCGACTGCTGGCCGGCGAGCTGACGAAGGTGGGCGCGATGGCCTTGCCGGCCAGTGAAGCTGGTTACCGTGAAACCGATTACAGCGCGCTGGGGATTCAAATGTCCGGCCCGGGCGGCATCGTCGTGCGCTGGTCGGTGCGGCCGGTGGAAGATCTGCCGGGCCTGCGCGTGACGGTCCGCGGCGCAAGCGGCAGCGCCGTGCTGACTGCCGCCGCCGACGAGCGGCCCTGGTTGCTCGAGCGGCGGGCCGAGGGCCAGTCGCAGCAATGGGAATTTGGCGACTGGAACGCGGGCGCCGCCGCGCTGGGCCGCGTGACCCAAGCGCTCGAGACCGGGCAGGTGCGGCCCGACTGGCAGGATGCGGCCCGCGATATGGAATTGGCCGATGCGATCGAGCGCAGCGCGCACAAGGGGCGTACGATCGACCTCTACTTCGAGGAGCATACGGAGCATGGCACGTTCAAGGGAATGATGGCGGCCGGCGGTTGCGCGCTGCTGTTGGCGGCGCTGGCCATGCTGGTGATCGCTACGACGGCGGTGAACT
Source organism: Pirellulales bacterium (assembly GCA_036509275.1). Lineage (GTDB taxonomy): Bacteria > Planctomycetota > Planctomycetia > Pirellulales > PNKZ01 > DATATB01. The sequence continues at coordinate 2,144 of DATCFX010000279.1, forward strand.
GGCGCATTCCGCTGGCCGACTATTGGCCGTACATCCTGGTCGGCGTGTTGGGCGTGTTCCTGCTGCTGCAATCGCTCAAGCTCGTGTTCCCGGGCGCTTCTGCACCGCCGGGCGAGTCGGACCCGCGCCAGCGGCTTTGACGGTCGCCGGCGGCCGGCAGCCGCGCTTCCGGCGCGGCTTCGCTCGCCGCGAAATCTTTTGCAAGCGCCTTCACGCGCCGCCGACTTGCGTCTTTCCTGCAATTTTCGCCCGGGGAAATTGGTCGCTGGTGCTTGTCGGTGGTATGGTTCTCCGGCTTCAGATTTTTCCGTGGTAAGCCAGGAGGATCGGAGACGAATGCCCACCGTTCAGACGCAGCCATCGTTACAACTTACCCATCCACTTCCCTACGGGGCGATCGTTCATAACGAGGGTGTCGAATTTGTCGTTTTCAGCCGTTCTGCCAGCTCCATGCGGCTGTTGCTGTACAACGACGTCAACGATCCGAATCCAGCCCAAGTGCTGGCCTTCGACCACGACCGCTGGGGCGATTTGTGGAGCCTGTTCGTGCCGGGCATCGGGCCGGGCCAGCTTTATCACTTGCAGGCCGATGGCCCGTTCGATCCCGACCACGGGCAGCGTTTCGACGGCACGGCGCGGCTCATCGATCCGTACGCTCGGGCCCTGGCCGGCGACTTTTTGCCGCCGGTCGATGGTCTGCTGTGCCCGCCGAAGTGCGTGGTCGTCGACGACCAGTTCGATTGGGCCGGCGACCGCCGCCCGCGGCGCAGCCTGGCCGACACGATCGTTTACGAGCTGCACCTGCGCGGCTTCACGCAAGACGGCTCGAGCGGCGTCGAGCATCCGGGCACGTACCTGGGAGTGATCGAAAAGATTCCGTATCTGAAATCGCTGGGCATCACGGCCGTGGAGTTGATGCCGGTACACGAGTTTCCCATTCGCACTCCCTGGGGCGAGGAAGACAGCCGGCCGAACTACTGGGGCTATCATCCGCTGGCGTTCTTCGCGCCGCATCGGGGCTATGCGGCCGGCAGCGAGCCGGGCGCCCAGGTGCGCGAGTTCAAGCAAATGGTGCAGGCCCTGCATGCCGAGGGCATCGAGGTGATTCTCGACGTGGTCTTCAATCACACGGCCGAGGGCAACGAGTTGGGGCCCACGCTCAGCTTCAAAGGCCTCGAAAATCGCGTCTACTATATGATGGGCAATGGCGGCAGCTATTACCGCAATTTCACCGGCTGCGGCAACACGATCAACGGCAACCATCCGATCGTGCAGGAGATGATCTTCCGCTGCCTGCGTTACTGGGTCCACACCTATCACGTCGACGGGTTCCGCTTCGATCTGGCCTCGATCCTGAGCCGCGACCGCAACGGCACGCTGGTGCCCAATCCGCCGGTCGTGGAAATGATCGCCGAAGATCCGCTGCTGGCCGACACCAAGATCATCGCCGAAGCCTGGGATGCGGCCGGCGCCTACCAGGTGGGCTCGTTTGCCACGATGCGCTGGGCCGAGTGGAACGGCCGCTACCGCGACGACATGCGACGCTTCTGGCGCGGCGATCCGCACATGCGCGGCGCGCTGGCCACGCGCCTGGCCGGCTCGAGCGATTTGTACCAGTGGAGCGGCCGCTCGCCGTACCACAGCATCAACTTCATTACGGCGCACGATGGCTTCACCCTCAGCGACATGGTTTCGTTCAACGAAAAGCACAACGAAGCCAACGGCGAAGGCAACCGCGACGGTGACAACAACAATTGCAGCTACAACCACGGCGTCGAAGGGCCCACCACCCGCAAGAGCATCGAGCGGCTGCGGCTGCGGCAGATCAAGAACATGCTGGCCACACTGTTCTTGAGCCAAGGCGTGCCCATGCTGCTGGCCGGCGACGAGTGCCGCCGCACGCAGCGCGGCAACAACAACGCCTACTGCCAGGACAACGAAATCAGTTGGTTCGATTGGGGCCTGGTCGAGGAAAACGAGGAGCTGGTGCGGTTCACCCGCTCGCTGATCGAGTTTCGCAAAAGCAATCCCACGTCCCGGAGCACGCATTTTCTCTCCGGGCTGCCGGCCGCGCCGGGCAAACTGCCGGACGTGAGTTGGTTCAACCATTGGGGCGGCCAGGTCGACTGGTCCAGCGGCGACAAGACGCTGGCCTGTCTGCTGGGCAACC
>DATCFX010000280.1:0-6563 GCA_036509275.1 Pirellulales bacterium
CTCGACGATTTCCAGTCGCGCGGGGTGCAGGGCATCTTGTGCATCGTCGATCTGCACCGCAATTATGATCAGATGCGGCCGCTGTTTGCCGGCCGTCGCAACGTGATCTTTCACGACTTGCCGCTGGTCGAGGGCTCGCCCTGCATGCGCGTCGACACCGAAGACGGCATTCGGCAATCGGTCGCCCATCTGTTCCAGCGCGGTCGGCGGCGCATCGGCTTGCTGCTTTCCGATTCGCGCGATCTCTACATGACCTACCGGCGCGCCGGCTACGATTCGGAGTTCGCGGCGCGCGGACTTGTGCCCGAGCCGGAGCTGGTCTGGTGTGCGGAAGCGGAGTCAGGCCTGCCCGATCCGGCCCGGCTCGACGTGGCCATCGATCGGCTGGTGCGCGACGCGAGGGCCGATGCGATCATTGCCGCCGACGACGTGTGGGCCGTGCGGCTGATTCAGCGTCTCAAAGCGCGCGGGTTTCGCGTGCCCGACGATGTGGCCGTGGTCGGCTTCGACAATCTCGACCTGGCCACCGTGATCGAGCCCGCGCTGACGACCATCGACCAGCAGCACGAAAGCTACGCCCGCGAGGCGATCGACTTGCTGCTGAATTTGGGTCAAGCGCCGGCAACCACGGCGACCGTCAAACCGAAGCTCATTGTGCGGGAGTCGACCTGAAATGAAGAGCCAATTGAACGCCGCCGATCGCTGTCGTTTGGGTGCCATGCCCACGCTTCGTGGGCATGCCCGGCGCTCAACCGCATGCCCACGAAGCGTGGGCATGGCACCCGGCTGGTGGCTGTCATGCGTCGTCGTGGGCGCTTGGGCCTGCTGCGGCTTGCCGGCAGTCGCTGCCGCCCCAGTGGATTTTGCCCATGACGTGGCGCCGATCTTTGCGGCCCATTGCATGGCGTGTCATGGCGGCGAAAAGCAAGAGTCGGGCTTGCGGCTGGATCATCGCGCGGCGGCCATGCAGGGGGGCGATTCGGGCCCCGCGATCGTAGCCGGCGCCAGCAGCAAAAGCGAATTGTGGCACCGCATTGCCAGCAATGATGCCGATGAGCAAATGCCGCCGTCCGATGGCGGCAAGGCGCTGAGTGCCGAGCAAATCTCGCTGCTGAAGACTTGGATCGACCAGGGGGCCGTTTGGCCCGAGTCGGCGGATACATCCTCGCCGAGTAAGAGCAGCCACTGGGCCTATCAGCCGGTCAGCCGGCCAGCCGTGCCCAAAGTTAAGAATACAGCCTGGACGCGCTCGCCGATTGATGCCTTTATTGCCGGGCGGCTCGAGCGGGAAAACATCGCCCCCTCGCCCGACGCTCCGCGCGAGGTGCTGCTGCGGCGCGTGTTTCTCGACCTGGTCGGACTGCTGCCGACGGCCGATGAGCGCACGGCGTTTCTCGCCGACACGCGGCCCGATGCTTACGAGCGGCTGGTCGACCGGCTGCTGGCTTCGCCGCATTTTGGCGAGCGTTGGGGCCGCCACTGGCTGGACCTGGCCCGCTATGGCGACAGCAACGGTTACGAGCTGGACATCGTGCGGCCCAACGCCTGGCGCTACCGCGATTGGGTCGTTGACGCTTTCAATCGCGATCTGCCTTACGATCGTTTCATCACCGAGCAAATCGCCGGCGACTTGCTGCCGGGTGCGGGCCTGCGCGAACTGGCGGCCACCGGCTTTCATCGGATGACGATCAAGAATACCGAGTCGGGCATCAACGACGAGGACTATCGCAACCGCGAGATGATCGACCGCGTGAACACCACTTCCGCGGCCGTGCTTGGGCTGACGATGGGCTGTGCCCAATGCCACAGCCACAAGTACGATCCGATTTCACAGCAAGAGTATTACCACTTCTACGCCTTCTTCAACAACGTGGAAGAAGTCGAGATCGACCTGCCGGGCACGCCCGCCGAGCGGGCCGCGTTCCGCGCGGGCCTCACCGCCCACATCGATCTTCGCTACACCGTGCAAGGGCATCTGCGGCTGGTCGAGGAGTTGCTCAAGCAAGGGCCGGCCAAGAGCCGGGCCGCGCTGGAAGCGACGTACGAGGCTGCCAGGCTGCAACTGGAGTCGCAACGCAAACTCCAGGAGTTGGGCCTCGAGCGTTGGTATAAAGAAGTCTCGCCGAAGTTGCGAAATGCCCTGCGTGCTCCCGCCTGGGTCACGTCGTCGCTCAAGCCCGGCGCGAAGCCCAAGTCGTATACGAAGCGATCGGTCGAGCTGTACTTCAATACGCTCGATCTGCACAACGAGCGGTTGGCCGGCCGGCTGGATTCGCTCGAAGCGTTTGCGCATCGCCTGGATGAGCCGGCCGAGCTGATCGATGCGCTGCTCGTGGAGCCGGCGGATCGCAAAGCAGCGCAACGGCAGTTGATCGAGGATTATTGCGAAGGCCTGCCGGCCAGGAAGGACGAGTTGACTCAGCGGTTGCGGATGTTGGCGGTGGAAGAACGCTATCTGCCCAGCCCGCACCTGTTGGCACTGAAAGAGAGCACCGCCGGCCGGCGGACTACGCACGTGCTGCTGCGCGGCGATTTCAAGCAGCTCGGCCCGACGGTCGAGCCGGCCACGCCGGCGGTCTTGCCTCCGCTGGCCACACGCGGCAAGCAGCCCGACCGGCTGGATTTGGCCCGCTGGCTCACCGATGAGAAAAACCCGCTGACGGCTCGCGTGGCCGTGAATCACCTTTGGACCCACTTGTTCGGCCGCGGTATTGTGTCGACGGTCGATAATTTCGGTGTGCAGGGCGAGCGGCCGAGCCATCCGGAGTTGCTCGACTGGCTGGCTGACGAACTGATGCGCGGCGGCTGGAGCCGCAAAGCGCTCGTTCGTCAGATCGTGCTCTCGTCGGCCTATCGCCAGGCGTCGCGATTCCGCGGCGAACTCGAAGCGCGCGATCCGCTGAACACGCTCGTGGCCCGGCAGGGCCGCTTCCGCGTCGAGGCGGAAATCGCCCGCGACGTGTTCCTTTCGGCCAGCGGGCTGCTGGACCGCACCGTGGGCGGGCCGACGATTTATCCGGCCATCTCGGACGCGGTCCGCGACATTGCCTATAAGTTTCAACTGGTCTGGCCCACGAGTCCGGCGCCGGTCTGTTATCGCCGCGGCCTGTACATCCATTTCCGCCGCTCGAATCCGTATCCCAGTCTGATGATGTTCGACGCGCCGGAAGGGACCGTCTGCACGGCCCAGCGGAACCGCTCGAACACGCCGCTGCAAGCGCTGGCCACGCTCAACGACCCGGTGTTTGTGGAGAACGCACAGGCGCTGGGCCGCCGCGTGCTGGCCGAAGCTTCGGCCGATCCGCAGCAGCGAGTGCGGATGCTGTTCGTCGATTGTCTGGGCCGCGAGCCCAGCCATGCGGAAGCCAGCGTGCTCGCGGACCTGGCCGCCGCCGAGTTGAAAGCTTACCTGGCCGAGCCGCGGCAAGCGGTTCAATTGGCCGGAGCCCACGCCGGCAATCAGGCCCAAGCGGCCGAACAGGCCGCTTGGATTGCCGTGGCTCGGGCCGTGATGAACCTGGATGAGTTTCTGACGCGGGAATGACAAAACGGCCCGCCAGCGGGCCGGCTAAATGCGCAGCGCAAAAGGACCATGTGCCAATGGAACCGAAGTTCGATCACCACCAGGCGTGCCGCCGTTCGTTTCTGGCAACGTCGGCCAGCGGACTGGGCTCGCTGGCCCTGGCCTCGCTCTTGGGGGCCGATGGGCTGCTCGGCAATAGCGCCTCCGCCGCTCAACTAGCCGACGACCGCAATCCGCTGGCTCCCAAGCGGCCGCATTTTGCGCCCCGGGCCAAAAGCGCGATCTTCATTTTTCTCGAGGGCGGCCCCAGCCAGGTCGAACTGTTCGATCCCAAGCCGCTGCTGAACGAAAAGAACGGGCAGAAAATGCCCGACTCGATCCTCAAGGATGTCGAGTTCGCCTTTATCGACAAGCAGGCGGCCGTGCTCAAGGGCACCGGCGTCAAATTCCAACGCTCGGGCCGCTCCGGCATCGAGTATTCGGACCTCGTTCCGCACATCGCCAGTTGCGCCGACGATATCTGCCTGGTGCGGACGATGGTCTCCGATCAGTTCAATCATCATCCGGGCCAGCTCCTGCTGCACACCGGCAAGGCCGAGTTCGGCCGGCCGACGATCGGCTCCTGGCTGCTGTATGGTTTGGGTTCGGCTTCGCAGAATCTGCCGGGCTACGTCGTGCTCAACTCGGGCCGCGGGGCCAGTGGCAGCACGTCGAACTGGTCGAGCGGCTTTTTGCCTTCAACCTATCAGGGCGTGCCGTTTCGGGCCGTCGGCGAGCCGGTGCTCAACCTGGCCAATCCCGCCGGCATCGACGCCCGCCATCAGCGCCGGGCCTTGGACGCGATCGCCCGTCTCAACGGTCAGCGCTCTAGCTGGGTCCACGACCCTGAGATTGCCAGCCGCATTTCGCAATACGAACTGGCGTTTCGGATGCAATCGTCAGCGCCCGAGTTGGTGGACCTGGCCGGCGAGTCGCAGCAGACGCTCGACCAATACGGCGTCGACCGCCCGACGCCGCATCCCACGCCCGACATGCAGCCGGGCGACACCTATCGGCGTTTTGCCACCAACTGCCTGCTTGCCCGGCGGATGGTCGAGCGCGGCGTGCGGTTTGTCAGCCTGATCCATGCCTCCTGGGACCAGCACGCCAGTTTGAAGCACGATTTGGCGTGGAACGCCCGAGCCGTCGACCAGCCGGTGGCGGCCTTAATCCAGGATCTCAAGCAGCGCGGGCTGCTGGACGAAACGCTGGTGATCTGGGGGAGCGAATTCGGCCGCACGCCGCTAGGGCAAGGCAACGACGGCCGCGATCATCATCCGTATGCGTTCAGCATGTGGATGGCCGGCGGCGGCGTGAAGGGCGGCTATGTCCACGGCCAAACCGACGACATCGGCTGGGCTCCCGTGCGCGACGCCGTGCAGGTGAACGACTTCCAGGCCACCCTCCTGCACCTGTTCGGCATGGACCACAAGCGGCTGAACGTCAACTTCAAGGGCCTGCCCACCCGGCTGACGAACCTGGGCGGCAAAGTCGTGCGCGAACTGCTGGCGTAGGTCCGGCGAGGCGAGCCGGACCAGCTTTCTTTTACAAACGACGTGCCGGCGTTACCGGTTGCCGTTGGCCGCGACCAACGGGTCGCCGCCGGCGGCAAAATCAAAACTGAGTTCGCGCTTTTCGCCCGCTGACAGCGAAATCATCTGCTCTCGCGTCTGGAGCTTGCCGCCTACCTGGGCTTCGACCCGCACCTTGTACTCGCTGTAGCGCTGGCCCGGCTTGAACGTCGTGGCAAACCGCCGGACCGTGCCGGTCGAGCGGGTCGGATTGTCGCCCAAGAAGACCTTGGCCCCCTGCGGCACGCGCAGCGTCAGCGATGTAAGCAGCTCGCTGCTGGTCGCGGCTGGCGTGCTGAAATCAAACGCGACTCTCTCCATGTCGCCGCCAGTTCGCATTTGGATCGTTTTCGATTGCACCAACTTCTTGCCGTCGCGCTCGATTTCGGCCCGAACTTCGTAGGGATATGTGCCGGGCTTCAAATTGTCTGAGCGGAAACGCCGCTGGCTGCCGATGCTGTTGGTTGCCCGGCCGTTGACATACACGATCGCCTCGGGCGGCACGATGACGTTCATGATGACCGCGTTGCCCGGCGTGGGGGTCTGCAGGCCTTGACCCTGTGACGGGCTGGGCACGACGGTCATGTCGACGCCACATCCGCTCCAGCAATCACAACCCCAGACGCCGCCCCAGGGACCGTAGCCCCCGCCACCGTAGCCCCAGCCACCGTAGCCCGAAACATAACGGGCGCCCGGATAGCCGCCGAAGCCGCCATACAGCGGGCCGGCCCAGCCATACCAACGCCAGTAGCCGCCGCCGAGCCAGGCATAAGCTCCGCTGGGTGCCAAGGCCGGCATTGCGAGGGCCATCAGCCCGATGAGCAGCCAACGAGAAAATCGCTTGTTCATTGCTCGCCTCCCCAGGAACAAAGCCGGCCAAGCGATTTGCCTGGCTAACGCATCCAACCCAATCGACGCTACCAATAAGAATAGCTCAAAATCAGCTAGCTTCGAGCGTACCCAGCCGCTGGGTGGCCTGTCAACGGTTTTTGGCCAGTAGGGGTGAGACGAAAAAAGCCCACGGACCGCAGTCCGTGGGCTTGCTGCTTGAGCGTGACAGGCTCGGTGACGTTACTTTTTCTTCTTCTGGCCGGCCTCGAACTCAGCCAAAGTCAGCGAACCGTCGGAGTCTTTGTCGAGCTTGGCAAACCGCGCTTTGGCCTTGTCGGCGTTTTCGCCGGTCTTTTTGCCGACGAATTCGTCGACGGACAGCTTGCCGTCGCCATTGGCATCCATTTTCTTGAAACGCTCCTCGGGCGACTTCTGCTCGGCGGCGACCGCGGGTGCCGCAAACCCGATGATGGCAATCGCTGCGAACAAACCTAATACCAAGTGGCGCATGGAATTCCTCCCTCGTCGATGAAGTGCATGGGGTGCGAAACAATGCAGACCCGATTGCCCTACCAGACGCGCTGCCCACCCGATTTATT
>DATCFX010000281.1:0-1750 GCA_036509275.1 Pirellulales bacterium
CACCGGGTCGCCGTTGGCCCGGTAGGCCTGGCCGCGCCCCAGACGTGCCACGACGTTGTCCGGATCGTAAGTGACGGCCTCGGTATAGCCCTTCACGGCCGCGGCCGCGGCGCCGTTCCGCAGCAGTTCGTCGGCGTGAGCCAGGACCAGTGCGGCCGGGCCGTTCTTGGGGTGCAGAAACCTTCCCAGGCGCAGCGCTCGAACCAGGCCGGGGAAGGTGTTCACGAATACCTGTCGCTGCACCGTGCCGCCCTGAACGCGCAGCGGGCCTAACTGCCGAGCCAGGCGTGGCGATTGTTCCAAGCCACGCAGCAATGCTTCCGGCCTGACGCCGGCCTCCGCGGCCGCCAGCGCCAGATCCAATTCCGCCTCGAAGCGCAAGGCCAGCGTGACAATCGGCTCCGAAGCGCTCAGCGGCGCTCCGGTCTTCTCGACGGCTTCCTTGAAACGGCGCGCGTCCTGCCGCAGCAGGGCCGCAAATTTCTCCCGCGGCGGGTACAGGGCCAGGATCGTTTCACGGTCGGCCCGGGCAAAAGCCTGGGCGTTTTGCAGCACGTGGTCGCGGACCTGATCGTACTTCTCGACCATGCCGCGGGCGTGACAGGACATGCAGGAAATACCATTCTCGACAGCACGGTCGGGGCGCCTGGGGTCGCTGACGATGGCGGTCGGCCCCTTGTCGATCCGTTTGCCGACCGCATCGACCAGCACGTAGGCTTGTAAGCCGTTGGGCAGTGAAAAGATGATCTCGCCGCCGTCCTGGTGGAAGGTATCGGCGCCGTCGCCCGGCCCCAGGGGATGGGCAAACAGGTTCCGTCGGCCGACGTTGCCGGCGAAGTCGTAGCTCTTCCAGTAGACGACGCCGCCCGCTTCGTGGCGTTCGATCAGCCTGTTATTGCGCGATACTCCCGAGCTGTTGAAGCCCGCTCGGGCTGTCTTTTCCTGGCGGACGTTCTCCAGCGTGTCCACGCGCAGCATTTTCTCCAGGGCTTGTTCGCTGCCCGGCAATTGCAGGACTTCGTGATAAAGTGGCGGCCGGGAGGCGGCAGCGACAAACCAGTCGCCGCGAACGTAAGGCTGGCCGCAGTGTGTGGCCTCCTGGCAGCCACGGGCGTCGTCCGAATCGCGGCTGACGCCGTAGGGGTTGACGGCCAGGACGGCCTCCCAGATTTTCTCATGCCACTGATAATCGCGTAAGTCGATCCGAAAAATCGTCTTTTCCGGATCGACCGACTGCGGTACGACGATCCGGCTGCCCCAGGACAGGCTATTGACCAGCTTCGACAGGGCGTGCCGGTAACTCTGCAACTCATCCTCGGACAGGCCGGCGTTGTACAGGTGCGTCAGCGTAAAGTAGCGCGTGAAGCGGCGGTTGCGCTCCGGCAGTTTTTCCAGGTCGGCCCGGACGTACCTGAGCATGTCCGCGGGCGTGAGGAAGTCACGGCGGGCGCTGGCCGGGCCGGTCCCCGCAGCGCCGGCCTCGATCCAGGCACGCAGCAAGGCGACGTCCGCCTTGCCCGGTCGGATTTTTTCCCCCGGCGGCGGCATGGGATCGTCCGCATCAAGGAGCCGTTTGAACAGACGAGATTTGGCGGGATCGCCAGGGAGAACCTTCCGGCGACTGACGAGTTTCGCGCGGTCGAGGATGTAGTTGAGTCCGCCTTCATTGGTGCCGTCCAGGCCGTGGCAGCGGTAGCAATGCGTCTTGAGGATTGCCAGCGCCTTACTGGCCAGCCCCTCATGATCCGGC
>DATCFX010000282.1:0-5465 GCA_036509275.1 Pirellulales bacterium
TCCCTGGCGTGAACCAGGGCTCTATGCACACCGCGCGCCGCCGCAGGCCAGAAGCCATTACTGCCGTGGCAGGCAGCGATTAGCGATTTGCCAGCAAACCGACCACCTTGTAAAAATTGTGGGTAATACACAGCCCTCGAAGGGCTGGGACCACTGGGTCGTGCAGATATCTTCTTCGCTGCGATGCGGCCGGCCGCCGCATCGGAAACGGGCAAAGAGGGTGGTCGCTGGCAAACACAGCCCTGAAGGGGTGGGCTACGGAAACAAGCGGTAGCAAAGCCGCCGCGTTGGGCGCTGCAATTTCCTGCCTACTTTCGAGACGCCCACCCTTCAACCCGCGCCAGCGGCTTTTTTGCGCGCGCTTTCGGCCGGGCTTTGCGTTGATTAGTGATAGCCGGCCAGGGGAGGCCTGCGCCGGGGCGGTGCGTTCCGCCTGTGCTCAAAAACGGGATGACAGCCATGTTGATCTTCAGCCGCAAGGCCGGCGAGTGCTTCCAGATTGGCAATAATGTCACTGTTACCGTGCGGCGTATCGCGGGCAATCGGGTCACTTTATCCTTCGACGCCCCGGCCAGCGTGCGCATCGCGCGCCAAGAAGCAGTCTGCCGCGAGATACCGTGCGACGGGGTATCGGCAAGCAGTCTTGATCCGGCAAGTCCTGTCCAGGCATGCGTTTAGGTTCTCTGCACCCAGGCTTGCCATAGGTCCAGCCCCCCCGTCAGCCGCGACCTGTGCTAACCCAGCCCGGCGACCTGCACGTTCTGTCTTTGTGCGGCCCGCCCGCCACGGTATCATGCCGACAGAACTGCATGGGTTTTTGTCCGGTGGTCTATGGCCGAGTTTCGTATCGAGCGGGATAGCATGGGCGAAGTGCGGGTGCCCGCGCGCGCCTACTACGGGGCTCAAACGCAGCGGGCAGTCGAGAATTTTCCCATCTCCGGCTGGCCGCTGCCTCCCGCACTGATCCATGCCCTCGGCCGAGTTAAATATGCGGCCGGCATCGCCAATCGCGATTTGGGTAAATTGAGTAAGACCGGCAAAAACCGACTCGACGACCGCCAGATCCAGGCACTGCTCGACGCCTGCCGCGAAGTGGTCGACGGAAAACTCGACGACCAATTTCCGATCGACGTCTTTCAGACCGGCTCGGGCACGTCGAGCAACATGAACGTCAACGAGGTCATCAGCAATCGGGCGATCGAACTGCTCGGCGGAGACCGCCTGCAAGCCGAAAAGCCCGTGCATCCCAACGACCACGTGAACATGGGGCAGAGCACCAACGACATGTTCCCCACGGCCATTCACGTGGCAGTGGCGGTGGAAATCGGTGCGCGCTTGCTGCCGGCCCTCGAGCGGTTGCATGAAACCCTGTCGCAAAAAGCGACCGAGTGGGACAAGCTGATCAAAATCGGCCGTACGCACCTGGCGGACGCCACGCCGCTGCGCTTAGGACAGGAAATCGGCGGACTGGCGCGGCAAATCGAGCTCTCGCTCGAGCGGGCAGCCCGGGCGCAGCAGGCTGTACTGGAACTGCCTGCGGGCGGCACCGCCGTGGGCACCGGGATCAACACGCATCCCGAGTTCGGCCGGCGCGTGGCCGCGGTGCTGGCGCAGGATACCGGCATCGGCTTCGTCGAGGCCGCGAACCATTTCGAGGCCAATGCCCAGCGCGATGCACTGGTCGAGTGCCACGGCCAGCTTCGCACAATCGCCAGCACGTTGTTCAACGTGGCCAATAACATTCGCTGGCTGGGTTCCGGGCCGCGGTGTGCATTCTACGAAGTGCAACTGCCGGATCGTCAGCCGGGCAGCTCGATCATGCCCGGCAAGGTCAACCCGGTGATGTGCGAGAGCATGCTGCAGGTGACGGCCCGCGTGCTGGGCAACGACCAAACGATCACGCTCAGCGGAGCGGCCGGCGGACAGTTTCAGCTGAACATCATGATGCCGGTCATGGGCCACACGACGCTGGAGAGCATTCACCTGCTCTCAAAGGCGACCGAGGCGTTCGTCGACTTTTGCGCGATCGAGATGCAGGCCAATCCCGAGGCCTGCCAGGCGAGCGTCGAAAAGAGCCTGTCGATGGTTACCAGCTTGAATCCCTACATCGGCTACGAACGGGCGGCCGCGCTGGCCAAGCAAGCCTTTAAGACCGGCAAGACGATCCGGCAGTTGTGCGAAGAGCAAAAGATCCTGCCGCCGGATCAACTGCGCGAAGCGCTCGATCCCTGGCGAATGACGGCACCGCAGGAGAAGTGAGAGGAAGTGCAGAGTGCAGAGTGAAAAGTGCAGAGTGAAAAGTGAAAAGTGAAAAGTGAAAAGTGGCGGAGGGCGAGCCGTTGGTGCAAGCTGCGGTACATACGGCTTCCGGCATTTTTCACGTTTCACTTTTCCCTTTTCACTGAATGAGGAGATCGCTCATGTTCATGGATGAACGTTTGTGGCGCATTGCAGCCGGGCTGTGCTTGGCCGTTGGTATGGCGCTGGCGCCGGCCGTGGTTCAGGCCCAACAGCCGCAAAGCCCGCTAAAGCTACCGAAGACGGTGGAGCAGGCCTTCGAGACCAGCAAGGCGGCGACGACCGATGCCCAGTTCACGACGGTCATCACGCTCTGCCGGCGAGGACTGGAGCTGAAGCTGGACGCCCGGCAGGCGGCCTATACCCGGCGACTGTTGGCCTGGGCGTATAACCAGCGCGGCGAAGTGCGGGCCGATGCGGGTGATGAGCAAAAAGCGCTGGCCGACTTCGAGCAATCGCTGGCTACGCTGCCCGGCTGGCGGGCCACCCACAACCGCGGGGTCAGCTATGCCGCTTGCGGAAAGCTGGACGAAGCGCTGGCCGACTTTGACCAGGTGATTCGGTCGAAGCAGGATTTTGCACCGGTCTGGTACAACCGGGCCGAGCTGCGCTCGCAACAGGGCAGCTACCAGGCGGCCATCGACGATTACCGCCAGGCCCTGCACTTGAGGCCCAACGATCCGGCCGCCCTAGCGGGCCGCGGCTACGCACTGTATCAATTGGGCAAGTACGAGCCGGCCATCGCCGATCTGTGCCGCTCGCTGGAACTGGAGCCCAAGCAAGCTGCGACGCTGGTCTACCGGGCGGCCGCCTACTACGAGACGGGCCGTTATGGGCAGGCCGCCGACGACTGCCGCAGTGCCGTCCGGCTGGATCCCAACTCGCCGGCCGCCTACCAGGCCACGGGCTGGCTGCTGGCCACCTGTCCCGACGAGCGGTTTCGAGATGCAAAGCTGGCCGTCAAGGCCGCTCAAAAAGCCATCGAGCTGCGCGGCCACAAAACCTACCGCGACCTGGAAACCCTGGCCGCGGCGTTGGCCAGCGACGGCCAGTTCCAGTTAGCCGCCAACACACAGCGCCAGGCCATCGCCGCGCTGCCGCCACATTTGGCCGAATTATCCGCGGAATTCAAAGACCGGCTCAAACGCTACGAGCACCATCAAGCTTACCTGGAAACGCGTGTCGCGCGGACCAGTTCGCCTCGCTCCACGATGGCGCGATAGGCGAGTCGAATCGAGACGCCCCGTGCGGATCGTACGCCTATCGCCATAAAGCCAAACGGCTGCGAGATTTACTCTTTGAAAGGATGACTTGCTACGGCCGATGCCCGCCGTCGACGGTCCGTACGCGCCTAACTTCGTGTCGTTTGTGTCAGAAGGACTTAGACCGCTAGCGATTACGCTGAATTGGCCTTTGCCAACCGGCGAAATGGGGTACGATATAGTGCTCGGACCTCAATCCTGACGGTCGCGTCGACTTTGGCGCTCGCCGCTTGCCCAGCGCAAGGGGAAGCAGAGGGCCCGGTCCGACACCCTTGGACGGCTGGCTTTGCTGGGTCGAAACGGCCCAGCGGAAGGCGGCCGACGGGGCGCATGCCGGCCGGGCATTCAGAACAAAATTTGCCGCTACCCGTATAGTTTCCAGTAACTTTTCGTTTTTCCGTCCCCTTAGCGCTTTTTTCGAGATTCGACCATGGAATTGGCCCACGTGCGGAACATCGGCATTTCGGCCCACATTGACTCCGGCAAGACCACGCTTAGCGAGCGGATTCTGTTCTATGCCGGCCGCATTCACCGCATTCAGGAGGTGAAGGGCGAAGGGGCCACGATGGACTACATGGACCTGGAGCGCGAGCGTGGGATCACGATCACCAGCGCCGCCACGACGGTCGAGTGGCAAGAGCACAGGATCAACCTGATCGACACGCCGGGGCACGTGGATTTTACGGTGGAAGTCGAGCGCAGCTTGCGCGTGCTGGACGGCGCCGTGCTGGTGCTCTGCGCCGTCGGCGGCGTGCAAAGTCAGTCGATGACCGTCGACCGGCAGATGAAGCGCTACCACGTGCCGCGACTGGCCTTCATCAACAAGATGGACCGCACCGGGGCCGACCACAACCGCGTGGTCAAGCAACTGCACGAAAAACTGGACTGCGACGCCGTGTTGATGCAGTTGCCCATCGGCAAGGAAGACGGCTTCGAGGGCATGATCGACCTGATCACTCAGGAAGCCATCTACTTCGACGGCAACAACGGCGAAAACGTCCGCCGCGAACCGGTGCCGGAAGAGATGCGCGACGAGGTATATGCCGCCCGGCAGCACATGCTCGAACAATTGTCGATGTACAGCGACGAGCTGATGGAGTTGATGCTGGCCGAGGAAGAGGCGCCGCTGGAGTTGATCCATTCGATCGTCAAAGCCGGGGTGCAGAACCAGGATTTGACGCCGGTGTTCATGGGCACGGCTTACCGCAACAAGGGCGTGCAGCCGCTGCTGGACGCCGTGGTGCGCTACTTGCCGTCGCCGCTGGATCGGCAGATTGCCGCCAAGAGCTACGCTAATCCCGAGGAAAAATTCCCGCTCGAACCCGATCCGTCGAAGCCCTTTGTCGGCATGGCTTTCAAGATCGTGGAAGATCCGTACGGGCAATTGACCTTCACCCGCATTTACCAGGGCACGATCCGCAAGGGCGACATGCACTTCAACCAGCGCACGGGCCAGAAGCACCGCTTCAGCCGCATCGTGCGCATGCACGCCGACAAGCGCGAGGAAGTCGACGAGGCCGAGGCCGGCGACATCGTGGCCATCATGGGCATCGATTGCGCCAGCGGCGACACCTATGCCGCGCAGTCGAAGTACTGCACGCTGGAGAGCATGTTCATTCCCGAACCGGTCATCAAGATGGCCATCAACCCGTTGACGCGCGACGGCGTCGACCGGCTGGGCAAGGCCTTGCAGCGGTTCACGAAGGAAGATCCCACGTTCCGCGTGGCGACCGACGAAGAGACTTCCGAGACGGTCATCGCCGGCATGGGTGAGCTGCACTTGGAAATCTACGTCGAGCGCATTCGCCGCGAGTACAAGGTCGAGGTGGAAGTCGGCGCGCCCAAGGTCAGCTACCGCGAGGCGCCCACGAAGAACACCGAGTACAACTACAAGCACAAGAAACA